>NZ_JBFUJP010000105.1:0-14272 GCF_056401315.1 Rhodococcus sp. P4_F5
TGCGCGGTTGACGGTCCGCACCGGTCACCCGCGCACGAGCGGCGGAGCCGCCTAGGCCCAGCGGTGCGCGAGCGCCGCGACCCAGCCCGCGGCCTCGTCGGGGTCTTCCGGCGGGGCCTCGACGAGGACGAATTCGTCGATGCCAGCTTCGCCAGCGCGGCGCCGTCGCCCGGGCCGGGTTCCCGCAGCGCGACCGCCAGCCGCAGTTCGCCGGGGTCGCGACCGGACTCACGGCACAGCTCACGCAGGACGCCGGTCCGCTCGGCGACCTCGTCGACGCCGTCGAGGTTGAAGCCGTACCAGCCGTCCCCCCAGGCCGCGACGCGACGGAGCGCGGCATCGCTGTTCCCGCCGACGACCACGGGGATTCGCCGGTCGCGGGCCGGGCGGGGGTTGACCCGGATCGCGTCGAAACGGACGAACTCACCGTCGAACGAGGCGACATCCTGGAGCCACAGCGCCCGCATGGCGGCGACGTACTCCGCCGTGCGCCGTCCCCGGCGCTCGAACGGAACCCCCAGCGCCGCAAACTCTTCCCGCGACCAGCCGACACCCACGCCCAGCGTGAGCCGGCCACCGCTGAGCCGGTCCAGAGTCGACGCCTGCTTGGCGACGAGCACCGGGTTGTGCTCGGGCAGCAGCAGGACACCCGTCGCGATGCCGATGGTGCTGGTGGCCGCGGCGGCGAAGCTGAGCCCGATCATCGGGTCGAGCCAGTCCGCGACCGCGGGCACCGCAATCCGGCCGTCGTCGGCATACGGGTAGCGCGACTGCGACCGGTCCACCATCACCACGTGCTCCCCCGACCACAGGGTGGCGAATCCATTCGCCTCGGCGGCGACCGCGACCGCGTCGATCACCTCGCGGCGTGCGCCGGTACCGATTCCCAGCGCGTGCAGTCCCAGTCGCACGCCCTCACGCCCCGCCCGCCGTGCAGCGGACCGCGTCGTCCACAGTCGCGAAGGTGCGGCCCGACTCCTCGAAGTGCCGACCCAGCTCCGTCTTGCGGGCGGTCTCCAGGTCGCGCTGCGGGACCTCCGCGAAGTAGATCGTGATGCCCTGGGCGGACAACTCCTGTTCGAGGTCCCGGACGTGGTGCATCACGGTGGTGGTGATCTTCCACGCCCGTGAGCAGTCCAGCACGACCGTCTTCGCGCCCCCGGCGTCGATGCGCTCCCGGATCGCCGTGACGTTGGCCAGCACGTTCGCCGTGTACAGGGCCGAATTGATCCGCAGCACAAGCGGATCGGACGGCTCCGTCGGAGCGTCCTCGTCGCCGCCGGTCCACCGGCCGTCCGAGTCGCGGCGCAACTGCACCACGTGCGGCTCGTTGAGCTCGCGCAGCACCAGGTAGAGGGTGAAGAGCACGCCGACCGCGACCGCGGGCAGCAGGCCGGCGGTCAGCCCGATCAACGCCGTCGCCAGCGCGACCCAGAACTCCAGCTTGTTGATCCGCCAGAACCGTGCGAACGCGCCGATGTCCACCAGGCCCAGCGTCGCGACCACCACCATCGCGCCGAGCGTGGCCTGCGGGAGGTCGCTGAGCACCGGGGCGAGGAACAGGGCCACCAGTACCGCCAGGGCCGCGGTCACCAGCCCGCTGGCCTGGGTGCGCGCCCCCGCCCGCAACGCCACGGCCGTCTGCGAGAACCCGCCGGCGGGCGGCAGGGTGTGGAAGAACGCGCCCGCCACCGAAGCGACGCCGTTCGCCAGCATCTCCTGGTCGCTGTCGATCTGCGGCTCCCCCTGCCTGCGTACCCCGCGCGCCACCGACACCGTCTCCAGGAAGGCCATCGCGGCGATCGCGAGTGCACCGGGAATCAGTGCGCCCACGTCCCGGAGGCTCGGGATGCCCGGCAGCGGAATGCCCTGCGGGACTTCCGCGATCAGCTCGACGCCGCGGCCGTCCAGGCCCGCGAATGCGACCAGCGCGATCCCCACCGCGACGACCACCAGCGGTCCCGGGACCCGGGGCACCAGTCTCGACATCGCGTACAGCGCACCGATGGACCCGACGGCCAGGAGCACGGTGGCCCCGTTCGCGTCACCGAGCTGACGCAGCGCCGACCACAGCACCCGGAAGAATCCGGTCGCGTCCGGGTCGGACGGCACGCCGAGCAGCTTGGGCAGCTGACTCGCGGCCACGGTCAGCCCGACGCCCACCTTGATCCCGGTCAGTGTCGCCTCGTTGATGTTCTCGATGACCGACCCGAGTTTGAGTGCCCGCGCGAGCAGCAGGATCACACCGACCAGCAGGGTCAGCGTCATCAGCGAGGTCTGCGCGTCCTCCGAGCCGGCCGCGATCCCGGCCCCGATCATCGTCGACGCCGTCAGGAGCGCGATCGTCGAGGTGGTGCTGACGCTGACCGCCCTGGCCCCGCCGAGCATGGCGTACACGACCATCGGCACCATGCAGGTGTACAGGCCGATCTGCACCGGCATGTCCGCGATCGTCGCGTACGCCATGGCCTGCGGGATCACCACCGCCCCGGCGCTGAGACCCGCGACGACATCGCCACGCAGCCAACGCTTCTGGTACCCGACGAGGGTCGGCGCCAGCACCGGGGCGCCCCGCCGCAGGTTCAGCCCGGCCACGGCTACTGCTTCATCATCGCGATGTTCATGAGGTGCTCGGGATCGGCCAGGTGACCGTGGTCGTCATCCCCCGTGTCGATGACCACCCGGTCGATGGTCCCGGTGAATGCGTTACCGGTCGCCTGGTAGTCGGGCGAGACCGGCGAGGCGAGATCCTGTCCGACGTCGACGGTCTCGTCGAAGGTGAACTGGAACGGGATGGTCCGTTCGACGCGGCCCTCGCCGACCTTCTGGTCGGCGGCAAAGAGAGAGGCCGTGCCGCCCTTGCCGACTCCCCCGCCGTCGTACGCGAAATGCATTCGGACTTCCTGTTTTCCGGGTGGCACCGGGGTATCCGATCGGACGATGGCCGTGTCGATACCGAGCAGGTTGTAGGCGAACGCGAGCTTGCCGGCGAGCGCGTAGAACGACCACCCGCCGTAGGCGCCGCCCTGCGCGATGATCACCCCGTCCACACCGTCGTCCGGCACGTACACCTCGGCCGTCACCGTGAACGACTTGTTCTTGATGTTGATGGCCGAGTTCTCGCTCAGGCGCCGCATACCCCGGTAGAGCGTCTGGCTCTGCGCAGCAATCAGCGCGGGGCGGCCCGCAATGTCGGGGTTCATGCGTTCGGCTGAGCGGATGTCCATCGGCAGCACGTTGAAGCGGGCGGCCTGGATGAGGAACAGCCGCTGCAGATGGGCGAGCTTGTCCGGGTGCTCGGCGGCGAGGTCGTTCGACTGGGTCCAGTCCTCCTCGACGTTGTAGAGCTCCCACACGTCGTCGTCGAGGCCGTGGTCGGAACCCACCCACGGGTCCTTGTGCTTCGCGACCGCCGTCCAGCCCTTGTGGAAGATCGCCCGGTTGCCGAGCATCTCGAAGTACTGCGTGGTGTGCTGCTCCGCCGCGTCCGCATCGTCGAAGGAGTAGTTCATCGGGGTGCCCTCGTAGGGGCGCTGCGTGACGCCGTGCACCGTCGACGGCTCGGGAATGCCCGCCGCCTGCAGCACCGTCGGCGCGACGTCGATGACGTGCGCGAACTGATTGCGGATCTCGCCCCGCGCCGCGATGCCGTTGGGCCAGCTGACGATCGTGCCGTTCCGGGTGCCGCCCCAGTGCGAGGCCACCTGCTTGGTCCACTGGTAGGGCGTGTCCATGGCGTGCGCCCAGCCCACCGCGTAGTGGTTGTACGAGCTCGGGGTGCCGATGTCGTCGATGTGCGCGGCGACGTACTCCTCGGTCTCGATGTCGTTCATGTGGTTGATCGTGAAGCCCTCGTTGGTCGTGCCGTGCATCGACCCCTCTGCGGATGCGCCGTTGTCGCCGATGATGACGTAGACGAGGGTGTCGTCGAGCACGCCGAGGTCTTCGAGCGCGTCGAGGAGGCGACCGACGTGGTGGTCGGCGTAGTCGAGGAAGCCCGCATAGACCTCCATCTGACGGGCGAGGGCCAGCTTGATGGTCTCGCTCATCTCGTCCCAGGAGGGGATGCCCGGGCTGCGCTCGGTGAGCACCGCGTCCTGCGGGATGACCCCGAGTGCCTTCTGCCGGGCGAAGGTCTCCTCGCGCAGGGCATCCCAGCCCTGGTCGAACTTGCCCCGGTACTTGTCCGCCCACTCCTTCGGCACGTGGTGCGGGGCGTGCGTGGCGCCCGGCGCGAAGTAGGTGAAGAACGGCTTGTCGGGCGCGAGGGACTTCTGCTGGCGGGTCCAGTCGATGGCCTTGTCCGTCATGTCGCCCATGAAGTGGTAGCCCTCCTCGGGCGTGCCCCACGGCTCGACCGGCGAGGTGTTCTCGTAGATCGCCGGGTACCACTGGTTGGTCTCGCCGCCGAGGAACCCGTAGAAGTGTTCGAATCCGCCGCCCGGGTTCGGCCACTGATCGAACGGTCCCACCGCCGAGGCCTGCCACACCGGGACCTCATGGCACTTGCCGAACTGGGCGGTGCTGTACCCGTTGAGTTTCAGGGTCTCCGCGAGGGGCGCACAGTTGTTCGGCCGAAGCGAGTTGTAGCCCGGCGCGCTGGTGGCGATCTCGGTGATGCCGCCCATGCCGACGGTGTGGTGGTTGCGGCCGGACAACAGGGCCGCCCGCGTCGGGGAGCACAGTGCGGTGGTGTGGAAACGGGTGTACTTGAGGCCCTGCGCGGCGACCCGTTCGAAGTTCGGGGTCTCGATCGGACCGCCGAATGCGCTCGAGGCCCCGAATCCCACGTCGTCGATCAGCACGACGAGCACGTTGGGCGCACCGTTGGGCGGGAGCAGCCGGCTGATCGGCGGGAACTTCGTGTCCGGATCGGTGGCGTCATAGGTGACGGTCCCGGTGTAGGCGAGGTCCGGGATCGGCAGGGATCCGCGCTGGAGACGGTTGGGATCAGTTGGCATGGTGGACGAACCTCTCGCTTGGAAGCGTCATTCGTCTCGACAGTAGGAAGCGTCTCGGGGGAAGGGATCATCCACCGCGGGTGAGCCACCGACGGCCACCGTCCTCCACCCTCGAAGGACCGACATGGACGGGAGCCTTCGCGTTGAAAAGTGCGACCGAGGAAACCGAGCTCACCCCGACGACCCGGCAACTGGCGGCGCTCGCCATACCCGCCGTCGCGGTCGGCGTGGGCTGTGCGTTGATGCTGATCGGGCTCAGCGTGCTCGCCAACAACCTCCAGCGACTGCTGTGGACGACCCTGCCCGACCGGGTCGGCGTGTCCGGCGAATCCGGCTGGTGGACGTTCGGCACGCTGACCGTCGTCGGCTTTGTGGTCGGTCTCGTGGTCTGGAAGATGCCCGGTCATGCCGGACCTGACCCCGCAACCACCGGCCTCGTCGCGAAACCGCTTGCACCGTCTGCGCTCCCAAGCCTCGCGCTGGTGCTGGTGATCGGGCTGGCCGGCGGCGTCAGCCTCGGCCCGGAGAACCCGATCATCGCGATCAACACCGCCCTGAACGTGTGGGTCGTCGGGCGCCTGTGGAAGCAGGTGCCCACGGAGGTCGCGGTGATGCTCGCGGCCGCCGCCACCATCGGGGCCATGTTCGGCACCCCCGTCGCGGCGGCGCTCTTGTTCACCGAGATGGCCGCGATGCACACCGGCGGACAGCTCTGGAACAAGCTGTTCGCGCCGCTGGTCGCGGCCGGCGCGGGCACGTTGACCATGGTGATGCTGGCGCGGCCGATGCTCTCGGTCGAGGTACCGGGATATGACGACCCGGCCCTCGCCGACCTGGTCGGCGGCGCCGTGATCGCGGCCGCGGCCGCCCTGTTGTGCCTGGCCGCCGTCTACGCCTTCCCGTTGGTCCACAGCGCCTTTCACCGGTTCCCGAACCCGCTGCTCGCCATCACCGCGGGCGGCGCAGTGCTCGGCGTCCTCGGCGCGATCGGCGGCGACATGACCCTGTTCAAGGGGTTGGACGAGATGAAGGAGCTGACCGCGGTCGCGGCCGACGAGTCCACGGGTCAGCTCGTCCTCATCACCGTGGTCAAGCTCGTCGCCCTGCTGGTCGCCGCGAGCTGCGGGTTCCGCGGCGGCCGCATCTTCCCGGCGGTGTTCGTCGGCGTCGGGGTGGGCCTGGTCGGGCACAGTGCGGTTGCCGCAATCCCGTTGATCGTGGCGATCTCGTGCGGAGTGCTCGGCACGGTGCTGGTGGTCGCACGGGACGGCTGGCTCGCCATCTTCATGGCCGCGACCACCGTCGCGGACATCCGGATCCTGCCGTTGCTGTGCATCGTGATTCTCCCGCTGTGGCTGCTGGTCGCAAAGCGGCCCCAGATGCTGATCCCGCCGCCCTCACCCGCACTCGTACCGGCCAAGGAGACCGCATGATCCTCGACCTGCTCGCCGCGGGTGCCACCACGCCGACCGTGGGCTTCGGGAGTTTCAAGATCACCGGTCAGCACACGTTCTTCGACCTGATCGCGGCCACCACGAACGCCCTCAACGGTGCCCTGCTGGCCCGCCGGCCCGACCACTACCGCAACTTCACGGTCGTGGGCATCCTGTTGATGGCGCTGATCGGCGGCATCGGCGGCGGCATCAGCCGGGACGTGATGCTCGCCGACATCCCCGCTGCCCTGCTCAACCCGGCCTACATCACGCTGTGCGTGGTGGCCGGCCTGATCGGCTACTCCGTGGCGTTCGCGTCCGGACAGCTGTTCCGGGAGGGCCTGTTCCAGTTCATGACCTCGTTGTCGCTGCCCTGGTACGCGGTGGTCGGCGCGATGAAGGCCACCGAGCACGGGGTTCCGGTGCTCGGCGCACTCGCCATTGCGATCGTCGGCCCGACCGCGGGCCGCTACATCATCGACGTCAGCTGTGGGGTGACTCCGAAGCAGCTGGTGCGCGGCGAGTGGTTCGTGTTCACCGCGTTCCTGACGGGCGCGGTCTGGTTGGTGTTCAACGCCTTCGGACTGAACAACTGGATCGCCGCGCCGGCCGCGGTGCTGGTCGGCTTCGCGTTCCGGATGGCCGCGTTGTACCGAGCCTGGGAGGAGCCCCTAGCCAAGGAGCCGAGCGGCGCCTACATCCACGACGACGGCCGGCCGCTGCTGGGCCGCAAACTGCACAGGAAGTCCGAGCGGGAGCTCAGGCTCCTCGGACTCGTCCCCGACGAACGGGCCGACGCGTCGTGAGCACTCGCGCAGCGGCGCGGACGGAAGGCGAACACGCCGACCGGAAAGCCGACCGCCCCCGCGACCCGTAGGAGAATGCACAGGATGAGCAGCCCCAGCGACTGGAATACGAACATCATCGCCGAATTCCGCGCCAACGAGGGCCGAGTGGGTGGCCCGTTCGAGGGCGCCCCGCTGGTGCTGGTGCGGCACCGCGGCCGCCGGAGCGGGCGCGAACTGGTGAGCCCGGTGATGTACCTGCAGGACGAACACGATCCGGACCAGATCTACGTCTTCGCCTCCAAGGCCGGCGCCCCGTCCAACCCGGACTGGTACTACAACCTCGTCACCGCCGGCGACGCGGCGGTCGAGCGGGGCACCGAGCAGTACCCGGTGACCGTCACCGAGGTGACCGGTGACGAACGGGATCGGATCTTCGCGGAGCAGGCTCGCCGATATCCCGGCTTCGCCGAGTACGCGGAGAAGACCGCCAGCATCCGGACCATCCCGGTGCTGGCGCTGCACCGCGCCTGAACTTCACCTCCTACGCAGCGCAGACCGGTTGCGGCCGAGTGGGTCTCGGCCGCAACCGGTCTGGCTGTGGCGGTGTGCAGGTCTTCGCTTGACGACTGCCTGTGCCTGCGGGTCAAACCCCATGGATCTCGCGCCGGTTGTGAGCCGGCCGTGGTCTTCGCAGCGGGTCCACCCAGGCCGGCGGTGTGAACCATGGGTGGCCGTCATCGCGGATGGMCACTGCCCAGTGGTTTTTGTGGATGATCGTGTGGTGCTTCTTGCAGAGCAGCACCAGGTTCGACAGGGCGGTGGGGCCGCCCTTGCTCCAGTGGTGGATGTGATGCGCGTCCGTCCAGGCGGCGGGGCGTCCGCAGCCGGGGAACGCGCATCCGCAGTCCCTGGCCACCAAGACTTTCCGCAGTCGCGGGGAGATCATGCGGGTGGTGACGCCGACGTCGAGGGGGTTGCCTTCTCGGTCGACGAAGATCGGGGTGACCTGCGCGTCGCAGGAGACGCGGGCGGCGATGGCCGCGGAGATCGGGCCTGCCCACGGCATGCTGGCGTGCCGGCGTCGGCGGTAGTGCCGAGGCGGCCGGACGTCGGAACAGCCGTCGCAGCGTTCGCCGCCTGTGGGTCCGGTTGCGTTGTCGGAGTGGTAGTCCCAGCCGTTCCCGTTCCCGTTCCCGGACCAGGCGCCGGTCGCCGGTGTCGGTGCGGTCGCGGACACCGCATCCCGTAGTGCGTCGACGTCGATCGTCACCGTGACGTGCGGTCGTTCGCCGCCTTCCATCGGGCCGCGCGCGTTGTCGAGGTGGCCGCGGATGATCTGGGTGAAGGCGTCGGCATTGCGCTTGGAGGCGGTATGGGGATCGCGGATCGGGTTGCCGTCCTCGTCGGTGCTCGGGTGCGGCTTCGACAGCCCCGACAACGCGGTCTGGAGGGCCTCGCCGGACTCGGCGTCGAAGCTGCCTGTCACGTGCACACGCCCGCCGAGGGTGGTGGAGGCGTGGAATTCGTTGAGTTCGGGGTTTTCTCCGTCGGGTGGGACGGTGCCGTCGAGTTGCAGGAGCAACTCCAGTGCGCGTGCGCGTCGGCGGAGGACGGTGACGTTCTCGAGTTGGGCGGCGATGAGGAGGTAGGCCTGGCAGTCGTCGGGTCGGCCGGTTTCGGGGTCGGGGTGGTCCCAGTCGGTCTCGACCGCCTCCACCGACTCGGCAATCCGGTTGGCGGTGAGGGTGTCGAGGCGGGCGAGGAAGTTGACGATCACCTGCACGTGCCCGAGTTCGATCCGCCCGCCGTCCAACGCCTCAGCCATCCGGGGGTGCAGGGGCAGTTCACGGCCGAGTCGGACGATCCTGCTGGCATGTCCGGCGGTCATTCGGGTGGCGTCGGAAAGCCAGGAGGTGGTGTCCGCGGCACCGAGATGGTTGGGCACGCAGCGTTGGTCGGCCTCGTGGACCAGTCGGACGCGGAGGGCTTCGAGCTCGAGGATCTTCTCCGACAGTTCCGGGACGGTGGCTGCGAGTTCGGTTTCGTCGAGTCGCCATGCCTCGACCCCGGCGGGGTCGGTGAGCATGGCGTCGAGTTTCATACACCAAATTCTACTCGCACGCACATTCGATCGCAATGATGTTTCGCCTGGTGAACGGCCTGCGGCCTGTGAGTGCTCTTGGTTGCTCTGGCGACCAGAAGTGCGCACGGGCGCGGAGCGCATGGTCCCTAGACCCGATCGGCCAGCGCCTCGTCGACGGTCGCAAATATCGCGAGACGCTCGCCGCTCCGCGTGGCATCGTCGAGAACGTCACGCACCTGTCCGATGTCGTGCGCGATTCGCAGGTCGATTCCACTGCGCCGCAACGTCGTCTGCAGCTGCACCAGCATCTCCGCGGCGCTGACGTCGATGCTGGGCGAGGTCTCCGCGTCGAGTACGACCACCCTGGTCGCGTCGGTGCACATCTCCTCGACGCTGGCGCGGACGTGATCGGCGTTGGCGAAGAACAGTCCGGCCTCCACCCGAACCACCACGATGTCCGGGCGGACAGTCGATTCCGGGTGCCGATCGGTGTCGACCCACAGCGCGCCCTCCCTGCCGAGCGTGGCCACGTGCGGTCGCGAGGCACGGTAGAGCAGCAGCAGCATGGACACTCCGATGCCGATGACCAGCCCGGGAAGGGTGTCGAAGAGCAGCACACCGAACATCGCGGCGATCGCGGCGCCGAAGTCGGCCCGGGCCGCGAAACCGTAGATGCTGCCGAGCCGTTCCGTCCAGATCCGGTACAGCCGGCGCAGTCCCGCGAAGTCGACCAGCTCGATCACCGCCGCGATCACGACGGCCGCGAGCGTCGCCTCGGGCARCTGCTCGAACAGGCCCGTCAGGAACAGCAGGGTCACGATCGTCAGGACCGCCACCACGAGACCGCTGAGCTGGGTCTTCGCCCCGGCCGACCCGTTGACCGCGGTCTTCGACAGGCTCCCGTTGACCACCATGCCGGAGCTCAGACCGGAACCGAGGTTCGCGGCGCCGAGCCCGAGCAGTTCACGGTTGGGGTCCACCTCGTATCCCGCCTTGGCGGCATACGTTTTCGCGGCGCCGAGCCCTTCGGCGAAGCCGATCAGCAACACGCCGATCGCGGGACCGGCCAGGTCGTAGTAGTCGTGCCAGCTGCGGCCCTGCGGGAGACCGATGGACGGCAACCCGGACTCGATGTGCCCGACGATCTCGACGCCGTGCTGGTCCAGCGAGAACACGCCCACCGCCGCGATGCTCAGCAGCACCACCACCAGCGAGCCCGGGACCAGGGGAAGCCACCGTTTGAGCAGCAGCACCAGTGCCAGGCTGAGGGCCCCCACCACCAGCGTGGGCCACTGCGTGTCGCCGAGGTTCAGGATCGCACCCCAGGCCTGCTCGAAGAAGTCCCCCTCGGCCTTCTCGATCCCGAACAGCTTCGGCACCTGTCCGACGATGATGGTCAGCGCCAGGCCGACGATGAAGCCCTTGAGCACCGGTTCGGAGATGAACGACGCCGCGAAGCCGAGCCGGCACAGCCCCGCGAGCAGACCCATCACGCCGGTCATGATGGCGAGCACCGCGGTCAGCGTCAGGTAGTGGCCGCCGTCGGCACCGGCGACCGGCGCGATGATCGCCGCGGACAGGGCGGCCGTCGCCGACATGGGTCCGACCACCAGGTGCCGGGAACTGCCTGCAGCTGCATACAGCACCAGTGCCGGGACGGCGGCGTAGAGACCGACGACGGGGGTGACCCCGGCGATCGTGGCGTAGGCAAGCGATTCCGGCACCAGCACCGCCCACACCGTGAGACCCGCGACCACGTCCGGGCGCAGCCATTTTCGGTCGTATCCCTGCAGGGACGCGAACAGGAGCCATCGCTTGCGCGCACTTTCCACGACTCCATCGTGGGGGTTCGCGCCGGCCGCGGCATCACCTCACAAGGATGATGCGGTCGCCGTCGGCATCAGCCGTAGTGCCAGTCGGTGTCCATCCGGCGGAGGTACGGGAGCAGCGAGGACTCCTCGAGGTCGAGGTGCGCCCGCAGGTGCTCGGCCAGCGCCGCGGAGCGGTGGCCGGGCATTCCCGACCACCGCTCCCGCGGCGCTAGCGGACCTGCTGCGCCAGCAGCTGCTCGAACGGCACCGGGTCGTCGAACGGGTCCACCGGCCCGCGGTTCGCGCGCCCGGCGATCGCGTCGGCGAGTTCGCCCGCCGCGCGCTCGATCCGGCCGGCGAGCCCGCTCCCCGACCCGCTCGCGCCCCAGTCCTCCGATGCGGCGAAGACGCCGGTGGGCACCGCCGCCGCGCGCAGGTAGGCGAACATCGGGCGGACGGCGTGCTCGATCACGAGCGAGTGCCGGGCGGTGCCGGCCGTCGCGCCGATCAGCACCGGCTTGCCGTCCAGCACGCCGGGCTCGAGCACGTCGAAGAACGACTTGAACAGCCCGCTGTACGACGCGTTGAAGATCGGCGTGACCACGATCAGCCCGTCCGCGCCGACCACCGCGTCGATCGCCCGCTTCAGGTCAGCGCTCGGGAATCTCGTGAGCAGGTTGTTCATCAGGTCGTGGGCGTGGTCGCGCAGCTCGACGACCTCCACCTCGGCGCCCTCACCGAACTCGGCGAGGGCCCGGGTGGCGGCGGCCGCGAGCTGGTCCGCGAGCAACCGGGTGGACGAGGGCTGGCCGAGCCCGGCCGCGACGACGGCGATCCGGCGCGCGGTCACGGCCGCACCGCCGCCGACTCGGCGCCGGACCGTGCCGCCGCGACCCGCGCACCGTGCGTCGGACCGTCCGGGACGTGTGCCGGACGCAGCGCGTCGAGTTCCTTGCGCAGCACCGGGACGACCTCCTCGCCCAGCAGGTCGAGCTGCTCGAGCACCGTCTTGAGCGGCAGGCCCGCGTGGTCGACCAGGAACAGCTGACGCTGGTAGTCGCCGAAGGTCTCGCGGAAGGTCAGGGTCTTGTCGATGACCTCCTGCGGGCTGCCCACGGTCAGCGGGGTCTGCTCGGTGAACTCCTCCAGCGACGGCCCGTGGCCGTACACCGGCGCGTTGTCGAAGTACGGCCGGAACTGCCTGACCGCGTCCTGCGAGTTCTTGGCCATGAACACCTGCCCGCCGAGCCCGACGATCGCCTGGTCGGCCGAGCCGTGGCCGTAGTGCTCGTACCGGCGGCGGTAGAGGTCGATCAGGCGCTTGAAGTGTTCCTTCGGCCAGAAGATGTGGTTGGCGAAGAAGCCGTCGCCGTAGTAGGCGGCCTGCTCGGCGATCTCGGGGCTGCGGATCGAGCCGTGCCAGACGAACGGCGCCACCCCGTCCAGCGGCCGCGGCGTCGCGGTGAAGGACTGCAGCGGGGTACGGAAGTTGCCCTCCCAGTCGACGACGTCCTCACGCCAGAGCCGGTGCAGCAGTCCGTAGTTCTCGATCGCAAGCGGGATGCCCTGCCGGATGTCCTGACCGAACCAGGGGTAGACCGGACCGGTGTTGCCACGGCCGAGCATCAGGTCGACGCGACCGTCCGCGAGGTGCTGCAGCATCGCGAAGTCCTCCGCGATCTTCACCGGGTCGTTGGTCGTGATCAGGGTCGTCGACGTCGACAGGATGATCCGCTCGGTGCTGGCGGCGATGTAGCCGAGCATCGTGGTCGGCGAGGACGGCACGAACGGCGGGTTGTGGTGCTCGCCGCTGGCGAACACGTCCAGGCCCACCTCCTCGGCCTTCTGCGCGATGGCAACCATCGCCTTGATCCGCTCCGCCTCGGTGGGCGTACGCCCCGTGGTGGGGTCCGTCGTGACGTCGCCGACCGTGAAGATCCCGAACTGCATGCTCACTCCAATGTAGTTGACGATTCAATTATATGGCAGAACCAGAGGGTACCCCGGCATATTCCCGCGACCCGGATCAGCGTGCGACGGAAAAGACCCAGCCACGCAGCGCCAGGAACCGGAACACGCCCACGAGCGCGCTGACCGCGATGACGAGGATCGCCTGGGCGGCGCCGGGCGCCGACGGAAACCAGAGATCGAGCAGCGCCAGCGCGGTCGAGCTGACGGCCAACCCCACCAGGGCGAGGCCGCCGGCCTCCCACTGCGCCGGCAGCCAGTCCACCCGCTCCGCGGCGTCGAAGGTGAGCCGGCGGTGCAACTCGTTGGCCAGCACGGTGCTGAGCACGACACCGGCGACGTTGGCGAGCAGCGAACCCTGACCCCGCAGCAACAGGAACACCAGCGCGTACACGATGTTGCTCGAGCCGCCGACCAGGACGAACCGGGCGAACTGCGCGGCGGTGCCGTCGCCACGCAGCCGGCACCGCAGCGGCCGTCCCCGCAGCCAGGGATACGTCGCGTCGCCGGGTTCGGCGGACACCGGCACCGACACTCCCCCGTCACCAACCTCGGGCGCGAGGTCACCGTCGCGCCCGATGACCTCGCTCATCCGCGCGCGGCGGACTCGCGCCAGGTCAGCGCCGGCACCAGCACGCCGTCGACGATCCGTTCCACCAGCTCCTTGTCCACCGGGGCGGCGAGCACGGTCAGGTGATGGAAGGTGACGGCCGGAAACACGGTGCCGATCAACCCGAGGTCGCGGCCGACCGGGACCTCGCCGCGCGCCACCGCCCGGTCGACGATGGCGGCGAAGATCGCCTGGTGCGGCTCCGACACCGCGACCCGGACCGCCTCGCGCAGCCCGGCGTCGTGAGCCATCGCGGTGAGCAGACCCGCGACCACCGCGTCTCGGCGGGAGTCCGGGTCGAGCCAGGTCGACGACATCAGCACCAGGTCGCCGCGCAGCGTGCCGGTGTCCGGCTCCGGGTACGCGCCGTGCAACAGCGCGACCGCATCGGCGACCAGTTCGCTCTTGCCCGCCCATCGGCGGTAGACGGTGGCCTTGCCCGCGCCGCACCGGGCGGCGACGGTTTCGATGGACATTCGGTCGTACCCGACCTCGGCGAGCAGGTCCTGGGTGGCGACGAGAAGCGCACGGTCGAGGTCCGTGCTACGCGGACGGCCTGCCTTCGACAGCCTTGACAACGGTGTCCTCCAATCCAGGTGTGGCGGCCCTGCGGCCGCC
>NZ_JBFUJP010000106.1:0-13882 GCF_056401315.1 Rhodococcus sp. P4_F5
GTGCCGGCGCTGCCGGTGTGGGCTGTGCTGCGACCGGCGCGGGAGCAGCCGGTGCCGGTGCCGGAGCCGCCGGAGCGGGCGCCGGTGCCGGAGCCGCCGGCTTCGGGCCGGGACGCGGTCCGCCGGGCTTCGGCGCCGCCGCCTGGGGCTTTGCGGGTGCTGCCGCCGAATCGGCCGACGGGAAGGACTCCCGCAGCCGCCGTGCGACGGGCGCCTCCACTGTGGAGGACGCCGACTTCACGAACTCGCCCTGCTCCTTGAGCCGTGCGAGTAGTTCCTTACTGGTGACACCGAGTTCCTTTGCCAACTCGTGTACACGGGCCTTGCCTGCCACTGCTCTCCTCACTGATGAGGTCGAGCGCGGCTGGGCGCCCGCACGACCTCGGGTTAACTCCGATGGACGATCATCGTTGGTGCTTCACGGTGTGCTCATGAGTGTGTTTGCCTAACTCGTCTCAAGAGGTACTGCTCTGTTGTGGATGCGGCTCGATCACGAGATCTGCTCGATCTCCCGATCCAGTGCCGCCGTGTCCAGGGTTCCGGACACTCGCAGCGCTCTGCCGAATGCTCGGCGCTTCTCCGCCAGGCTCAGACAGTTCGGTTCGGGGTGCAACCACGCACCTCGTCCCGGGAGCCTGCGCCGAGGATCGGGCACCGCGGCCCAGCCCTCCGGCTGAACCTCGCGTGCGACGACCCGCAGCAGATCCGCGGTCAGCGCGCGTTTACGGCATCCGACGCACGTGCGCACCGGTTGACCGGTGCATTCGCGCGTATCCGCCGAAAACTCATGCTGAGCCATCGACCACTCTACCGCTGTTGACAACAGTTACGTACATGCCGCCCCTAAACGCGCGTCGACGCAGGTCCGGACGGCGAGTCAGTCACCGGCGCGGCGTCGGATCGGATGTCGATCCGCCAGCCCGTCAAGCGTGCAGCCAGGCGGGCGTTTTGCCCCTCCTTGCCGATGGCCAGCGACAACTGGAAGTCGGGGACCACCACGCGCGCGGCGCGCGCGTCGGCGTCCACCACTGTGACGGACACAACCTTCGACGGCGACAACGCGTTGCCCACGAACCGGGCCGGGTTGTCGTCGAAGTCGATGATGTCGATCTTCTCGCCGGCCAGTTCGCTCATCACGTTGCGCACCCGCTGGCCCATCGGGCCGATGCACGCGCCCTTGGCGTTGAGGCCCTGGACCCGGGACGCGACGGCGATCTTGGTGCGGTGACCGGCCTCGCGCGCGACCGCGACGATCTCGACCGAGCCGTCCGCGATCTCGGGCACCTCGAGCGCGAAGAGCTTGCGCACGAGGTTCGGGTGGGTGCGCGAGAGGGTGATCTGCGGGCCGCGCTGGCCGCGGGTGACACCCACGACGTAGCACTTGATCCGCTCGCCGTGCTCGTAGGTCTCCCCCGGCACCTGCTCGGCCGCGGGCAGCACGCCCTCGGCTCCGTTGGCCTCGCTGCCGATCCGCACCACGACCATGCCGCGGGCGTTGGCACGGGTGTCGCGCTGGATGATGCCGCCGACGATCTCGCCCTCGTGGGTGGAGAACTCGCCGAAGCTCTTCTCGTGCTCGGCGTCCCGCAGTCTCTGCAGGATCACCTGCCGGGCCGTGGTCGCGGCGATCCGGCCGAAGCCCTCGGGGGTGTCGTCCCACTCCTCACCGACGATGTTGCCGTCGGAGTCGACCTCGCGGGCCATCACCCGGACGATGCCGCTCTTGGTGTCCACGTCGATGCGGGCGTGGGACTGGTGCCCCTCGGTGTGCCGGTAGGCGGTGAGCAGCGCGGTCTGGATGGTCTCGATGATCGTGCCGACCGAGATCCCCTTGTCTTCCTCAATGGCGCGCAGCGCGGCAATGTCGATATTCACTTGTCTACCCTTCTACCTGAAATTCGTCGTCTGTCTCGTCTGTCTCGTCCGCGCCTGCTGTCAGGTCCACCGCGTCGTCGACGTCGGTGGGCAGGACCCGACCCTCGGCCACCCCGCCCGCGAGTTCGAGCTCGGCCGGGTTGGGCTTCGAAAACTCCACCTGCACTACCGCTTTCACCACATCGGCGAGGGCGATCTCCCGCACCGTCGGTCCGCCCTTGCCGGGCAGCACCAGCGCGACGACGCCGTCGCCGAGGGCACCGACCCGGCCGGTCAGCTGCTCGTCGGCAAACTGGACCGCCACCTTGCGGCCGCGCGCGCGACGCCAGTGCCGGGGTTCGGTGAGCGGGCGGTCGACACCGGGTGAGGTGACCTCGAGCGTGTACGGGGTCTCGCCGAACTCGGTTGCGGCGTCGAACGCGTCGGAGATCACCCGGCTCAGCTCGGCGACCGCGTCCAACTCGAGGCCGGCATCGCCGTCCACCATCACGCGGACCACGCTGTGCTTGCCGGCCTGGGTGACGGTGACGTCCTCCAGGTCGTATCCCTGTCGGTCTACAAGACCGGAGAGGAGTTCGACCACCCTCTCCTTTGACGGAACCGGCATCAGTGGAACTCCTCGTTCAGTTGTGTTCGGATCACAAGTCTTCGGCGCGAAGACTAAGGATATCGTGCATTTGACCCTCCGGTGACCAGCCTGGGTTCGGATGCCCGACAGCACACCTGACAGGATGGGTCCGTGCCTGCAGCCCTCATCAGCCCCGCGCTCTCACGACGCGGCGCCTTCCGGGTGGCCGGCGCCGCGGCCCTCGGCCTCGCCGCCCTCGGCGCCACCGCCGGATGCGCCGGTTCCGGTTCGAACGACGAGGCCCGGGAACCGGACCCCCTGCTCGTCCCGCTGGCCGCGGCCAGACGGGACGCGGCCGCGGCCACCGCCGCCGCGGCCCTGGCACCCGACCGGGCCGGGGCCCTGACCGTCGTCGCGAACGAACGCACCGCCCACGCCGACGCGCTGTCCGCCGAGATCCTCCGGGCCGCCGGCAGCGAGGCCACCTCGACCACCACCGCGGCGCCGAGCACCACCGCCGCCTCGGCGCCCCCGACAGTGGACGACGTCCGCGCCGACCTGGCCGATTCGCAGCGCGRCGCGGCCGCTCTGGCGCGGCGCCTGGACGGCTACCGGGCCGGACTCCTCGGCTCCATCAGCGCGGCCGTGGCCGTGCAGCAGGCGGTGTTGCTGCCATGACCTCCCCCACCACCTCGCTCGGGCCCGAGCAGCAGGCCCTGGTCGACGCCCTGCGCGCCGAGCACGCCGCCGTGTTCGCCTACGGGATCGTCGCGGCCTTCTCCAACCCCGCACGGATCGGACAGATCTCGGCGGACGCCGCATCGCACCGGGCCCGGCGCGATGCCACCGTCGACGCGCTCGTCGCGGCGAGCGTGACCCCGCCGGGCGCCGAGCCCGGGTACACCATCCCGTTCCCGGTCACCGACCCGACCACCGCGGTCCAGCTCGCCGCCCGGGTGGAGGGTGACGCCGCGGTCGCGTGGCGGTCGGTGATCGAACGCGCACAGTCCGAGCACACCCGGGGCGTCGCGGTCGACGCCCTCACCGAAACCGCTCTGCGCCTTGCGAACTGGCAGGCGGTTCTCGGCGTGACACCGCCGACCACGGCGTTCCCCGGTCAGCCCGGCTAGGGCATTGTGTGGCGTCGCCGTGCGCCAGTCACCGCCCTCCCACGGTCACCGCGAGTATGCGGTCGTCGCCGATCCCGGGGGAACCGCGCCCGTCTCGGTTGGAGGTGGTCACCCACAGGCGGCCGTCGGGCGCGAACGCCACGGTGCGCATCCGGCCGTACTCGCCGACGAAGAAGTCGCGCGGTTCGGCGGCGGTGCCGGTGGTGACGTCGATGCGCCAGAGCCGTTGCCCGCGCAACGCCGCCATCCACAGACGGCCTTGCGCGTAGGCCAGCCCCGACGGCGACGCCTCGGAGACACCCCAGGTCAGCTGGGGATCTGTGTACGGTTCGCGACCGCCGACTCCTTCTGTCGCGGGCCATCCGTAGTTGCCGCCGGGTTGGATGCGATTGAGTTCGTCGGATCGGGTCGAGCCGAACTCGCTGGCCCACAGCGTCCCGTGGTCGTCGAAGGCGAGGCCCTGCACGTTGCGGTGGCCCAGGCTCCAGACCGGCGAGGTCGGGGTCGGGTTGCCCGGCGCGGGTCGACCGTCGGTGGTGATACGAAGTATCTTGCCGCCCAACGAATCCGGTTCCTGCGCGAGGTCCCGATCCCCGGCTTCGCCGGTGGACACGTAGAGGAATCCGTCCGGCCCGAAGGCGAGACGTCCACCGTCGTGGATGGACCCGGCGGGGATGCCGTCGAGGATGACATCGAGCTCGCCGAGTCCCCCGTCGTGGAGTGTGGTGCGTACGACCCTGTTGTCGGTGCTCGTGGTGAAGTAGAAGAACACGAACCGGTCGGTGTCGAAGGTCGGCGAAACGGCGACGCCGAGCAGACCCGCCTCGCCCCGCGGCGCTGCCGGGTCGACCGTTCCGACCACCGTCGTCCGGCCGTCACGAACAGTGAGAACTCGGCGCGTGTCTCGTTCGGTGACGATCGCCGTTGCGTCGGGGAGGAACGCGAGTCCCCACGGGGTCTCGAGTCCCTCGGCGATCGTGTCCACGACGGTCGGGGCCTGCGAGTCCTGGGCCGGCGCCTCGGCGTTCGTCGCCTGGGCCGAAGTGGCGCCCCCGGTTGTGCCGGGGTTGTCGGAGACGCAACCGGTCAGACCGAGGAGAAGGACCAGCACGACGAGCACTCTCACGCCGGTCACCTGCCTTCCGTCACTTCCATGCTCACGCTGGGAGACGCGCGAACGGTAGACCTGACGCCACGGACCCATCATATGAGTCACGGTCGACCCGTGAGCGGCCCTTCGTACTGCCGCTACACCGACTGCTCCTTGCGGCTCGGCATCGCCAGCGCCGCCACGATCGCGACGACGACGGAGGCCGCGCCTACCAGCAGCGCGGGCTGCAGGCCGTCCGCGTAGCCCGCCGGGGTGAGGCTGCCGCCCTTGCCGAGGAACACCGCGGTCAGCACCGCGACACCGAGCGCGACGCCGACCTCGCGGATCGTCGAGTTCACGGAACTTGCTGTGGCGTGGTCGACCTCGGCCATGTCGATGAGAACCGCGGTGGCACTGGGAGCGAAGGTCAGGCCCATCCCGATTCCCGCCATCGCGAGCGCCGGCACCATCGCCCCGTAGCTGGTGCCGGGTTCGAGGATCATCGCCATCCACACCAGCGACGCCGCCTGCAGGGTCAGACCGGAGACCAGCAGCGGACGCAGTCCGACCCGCGGCGCCAGGATGCCGGCGATCGGAGCCACCACCATCGGTGCGGCGGTCCACGGCAGGGTGCGCAGGCCGGCCTGGAACGGCGTGTAGCCCATCACGATCTGCAGGTACTGGGCGAGCAGGAACACCGCACCGAACATCCCGAGTGTGAAGGCGAGGCCGATCACGTTGGCGACCGAGAAGCTGCGGGAGCGGAACAGTCGCATCGGCATCACCGGGTTCGGGGTGCGCAGCTCGTGGATCACGAAGCCGGTCAGGGCGAGTGCCGACGCGGCGAGCGAACCGAGGACCGTCGCCGAGGTCCAGCCATCGTCGTTGCCGTGCACGATCGCCCACACCCCGAGGAACACGCCGGCCCCGGCCAGTGCCACACCGAGCAGGTCCATCGGCGCACGCCGACCGCGGGACTCCCCCAGCGCGTAGAGCGCCAGCGGCACCGCGACCAGGGCCACCGGCACGTTGAGCCAGAAGATCGCCTGCCAGGAGACGCCGTCGACAACGGCGCCGCCGATCACCGGGCCGAGCGCGACCCCGAGTCCGGAGACACCACCCCAGACGCCGATGGCGAGCGCGCGCTTCGCGGCCGGAACGGCGCCGGCCAGCAGGGTGAGCGAGAGCGGCATGATCGCGGCCGCACCGACGCCCTGGACGGCCCGCGCCGCGATCAACATCGCGGGGGTCGTCGACAGCGCGGACGCGATCGAGGCCGCGGTGAACAGCGCGATGCCGTAGAGGAAGACGCGGCGCCGGCCCCAGCGGTCGCCGAGGCCGGCCGCGGCGAGCATCAGGGTGGCGAACGCGAGGGTGTAAGCGTTCATGAACCACTGCAGCTGACCCACCGTGGCCTGCAGGTTCTGCTGGATCACCGGGAGCGCGCTGGTCATGACGAGGTTGTCGAGGGTTGCCATGAACATCGGCAGCGAGGCCGCGATCAGGGCCAACCAGATCGGGACGGTCCGACGCGCGGACGACGGTTGCGGCTCGACGAGGACGTCGAGTTGATCGGAGACTGTGGTCATCACTGTTCCTCGGAGTGAGGGCTCCGGATCCGGAGTCGTTTGTAAGCAGCGGGAGTCGTTGTAAGCATTGAATGATTACTTGATTCGTCCGACGCTAGTTATCAAGTGATAACCTGTCAATATGTCTGCACCCACGAATTCCCCGCGGCCTACCCGGATGAGCGCACCGGAACGTCGGGAGCTCGTCCTGGCCGCGGCGTCGCGGGCGTTCGCGCGCGGCGGGTACGCGGGCACCAGCACCGACGCGGTGGCCAAGGAGGCCGGGGTCTCCCAGCCCTACGTGGTGCGCATGTTCGGCACCAAGGCGGAACTGTTCCGCGAGGTGCTCGCACGGGCGCTGACCAGGATCGTCGAGACCTTCGACGCGGAACTCGACCGGCTGACGATCGACCCGGACAGCGAGGAGTTCTGGGCCCAGCTCGGCGCCGCCTACGCCGGGCTGATCGCCGACCAGGACCTGCTGCTGGTGATGATGCACGGCTTCTCGGCGGGCGGCACCCCGGAGATCGGCGCCCAGGCGCGGTCCACGATGTCCGCGATCTACACCCAGATCCGTACCCGCACCGGCTGCACGCCGGAGAAGGCGCGTGAGTTCATCGCCCAGGGCATGCTGATCAACACGATGCTCGCGATGCGGGCGCCGGAGCACTTCGACGAGGACCCCGCACTCGCGGAACTGTCGGCCTGCGTGTTCGGCGGCACCCTCGACGCCGACGCCACCGATTCCGCGGCGACCGAGACTCGGGGCTGACCCGCATTCCGCGGAACAGCCAGCACCCGAGACCCGGTACCGCGACCCTCCTTGGCCAGAGTCAAGGAGGGTGTGACTGTCAGTGCTGCACAGGGCACCGACCGTTGAAGTCCACTTCGAACTCCTTGATTCCGTTCAGCCAACCCGAGCGCAATCGCTTCGGATCACCCAGCCTGGTGATGTCGGGCAGGTGGTCGGCGATCGCGTTGAAGATCAGGTCGATCTCGAGGCGTGCCAGGTTCGCGCCGATACAGAAGTGCGCTCCGGTGCCGCCGAAGCCCAGGTGCGGGTTGGGATCACGTGTGATGTCGAACGTCATCGGGTCGTCGAAGACGTCCTCGTCGAAGTTGGCCGAGGCGTAGAACATCGCGACCCTGTCCCCCTTCTTGATCTGCCGGCCACCGAGCGTGGTGTCGGTCAGCGCGGTCCGCTGGAAGGCGGTGACGGGGGTGGCCCAACGGACGATCTCGTCGGCAGCGGTGCGGGGCCGCTCCTTCTTGTACAGCTCCCACTGCCCCGAATTCTCGAGGAACGCAATCATCCCGTGCGTAATCGCGTTCCGGGTGGTCTCGTTGCCTGCGACCGCGAGCAGGATGACGAAGAACCCGAACTCCTCGGGACTGAGCTCATCGCCGTCGATGTCGGCGTGCAGCAACTGGGTGAGGATGTCGTCGGCCGGGCACTTCTTGCGTTCCTCCGCCATCCGGTAGGCGTATCCGAGCAGCTCCATCGACGCGGCCTGGGGGTCGCCTTCGAACTCAGGGTCGTCGTAGCCGGTCATCTGATTGGACCAGTCGAAGACCTTGCCCCGATCCTCCTGGGGGATACCGATGAGCTCCGCGATCGCCTGCAGTGGCAGCTCGCTGGCAACACGGGTGACGAAGTCGCCTGCTCCAGCCACCGCGGCGTCGGTGACGATCTGCTCCGCTCGCTCGGACAGCGCGCCCTCGAGCATGCCCACCGCGCGGGGCGTGAAGCCACGCGCGATGATCTTGCGCAGCTTGGTGTGTTCCGGCGCGTCCTTGAACAGCAGGATGTGCCGCTGCAACTCGACGGCCTCGCGGGGGATGTCGTCGTTGAACCGGACGATCGCGGTGTTTTCCCACGTGGAGTACACGTCACCGTCGCGTGAGACCTCTTTGACGTCCTCGTGCCGGGTGACAACCCAGTACCCGTCGTCCTGGAACCCGCCGGTGCTCGGTGGTTGCGGGCACCACCAGACCGGCGCCGACCGACGCAGCTCGGCGAACTCCGCGTGCGGCACCCGCGTCGAGTAGATGTCCGGGTCGGTGGGGTCGAATCCGTCGGGCAGCTTCGGAATGGGCACTGTGATCTCCTCTTGTCAGACCGTCGACAGTCAGCCTTGCAGGAGAGCAGCTTTGGCGGCTTGGCCTAGTTGTCCAAGGTCCCCCGGTTGTTTTGTTCGGTCGACACATCCGCGTCGGTGCGACCGCCGAATGTGTCGAAGTAGTCGAGTGCCAGTTCCAGGTGCAGCGTGCGGTGGTTGATTCGCCGGCCGAGACGCTCCTCGATCTGTTGCACGCGGTACCGGACGGTGTTCTTGTGCACGGCGAGCTGGCGAGCGGCGGCCTCGAAATTTCCTTGGTGCGACAGGACCGCCCTGAGCGTCTCTCGAAGCCTGGCGGACGGCTCGTCCTCCCCCAGCATCCCGTGAAGCTCCCGTTCGACGAGAGTGTTCATCGCGTCCGGGCGGGCGGCGAGCAGCGAGACGAGCTCGACGTCGTGGTAGCTCGTCACGGGCCGGCTCCGCTGTGCGCGCGTGGCGATCTGTTGCGCCGCCTGGGCCTCACGGTGGGTTCGACGGAACCCGTCGATGCCCTGCCCCGGCCGGCCCACCGCCACGCGGATGCCGGGGGGCACGAGAGCGGAATCGATCGTGGGTTCCTCGCTGCTGCCAGTCACCATCCAGGCCCACAGTCCCCGCGCACCTGATGGGACGCAGAGGATCTCGGCTGAGGATGCAGATCGAGCCAGCCGCAGGGCGAGAGGCTCGAAGATCCGTGAGTCGATCGAGAGTGCGTGTTCGGTCGTCCACAACACCATTGCGGTGTGGACGCGGTGGACCGGGTAGCCGAGCCGGACGGATGCGTCGTCGAGGCTGTTCTCGGTGCCGTCCAGGATTTCCCGCACCGTGTTGACCCTCATCGAGAACGCTCCGCTGAGCAGTCTTTCTCGTTCCTGCGTGTAGGTCGCGGCGAGTTCCTCGAGCATGGAGTTCATGACCTCGCTCGTCTGCTCCCACATCATGACTACGAGCTGCACCTTGAAATCCGCTGGCACATCGGCGTTGTTGACGAACTCCGTGACGAACCGCCAGACCGCCCGGTGGCCGGCGTGATAGAGCTGGGAGAGAATCCGCAGTTCCAGTCCGCGGCGCGCGATGGTGCGT
Organism: Rhodococcus sp. P4_F5; assembly: GCF_056401315.1. Lineage (NCBI taxonomy): Bacteria > Bacillati > Actinomycetota > Actinomycetes > Mycobacteriales > Nocardiaceae > Rhodococcus > Rhodococcus sp. P4_F5. The sequence goes on from NZ_JBFUJP010000106.1 coordinate 9,414, forward strand.
GCCAGGGAACGAGCTTCGTCCGCGACCGGGACAGACCAGGTGGGGTCGGCGTCCGCCCGCCGCACAACCAGGATGAGCCGGAACTGGCTGCGAACAGCGAGTTGAAGGTCGCGCTGAATCTCGGCGTCCGTGGACAACTCCGGGACGTCCGACCCCATGGACCGCCAGACCCTGTCGATGAACGATTCGAGGTCGGCACGGGAGAGGGTCTCCGCGACGTAGTTGCGCATCCACTGTCCGGCCTGCGTGGTACTCGGCGTGTCCATGCCCCTCCTCGAACGGCGGAGTCGTGCGGGGACAACTCCTGGCGGACCGCTCAGCGTATTCAGTCCCCGACCACCGCGATCGCGAACCCGTCCCAGCCCCTTACGCCCGACGGTGGCCAGCAGTCACCGCCCGCTGATTGGGAGGACCCGCTGCGAGTGTGACGGCGCACACCCTAGGGTCTCCTCACACGCAACAACAGCCACAGACGGGACGCATCTTGGACCTCGCGCAGCGGATCGACAACCTCGAACAGGTCGAGGCGATCAAGAAACTCAAGTACGGGTACTGGCGGGCCTGCGACGCCAAGGACCCGGTCGCCTTCCGGGCCAGCTTCGTGCGCACCGGCGCCGACATCGACTACGGCCGTCTCGGCGCGTTCCAGGACGCCGACCCGATGACGGAGATCTTCACCAAGGTCGCGCTGGCCAAGGTCGACGGCGAGCACGTCATCTACGACATGCACCACGGCATGCACCCGGAGATCACCGTGACCGGCGAGCACACCGCCACCGGTCGCTGGACCCTGCGGTTCCGGCAGGTGAACCTGCTCGACCGCACCGAGACGCTGACCACCGGCGAGTACGACGACGAGTACCTGCTCGAGGACGGCGAGTGGAAGATGTCCAAGTGCCACTTCACGGCGACCTGGTCGATCCAGCAGCCGCTGGCCGCGGACGCGGTCGTCACCGGCAACTTCCCCGCAGCGACGCCGCAGTCGCCCGAGAACACGGTGGTGGACCGATGAGCGAACGCAAGGTCGCCCTCGTCACCGGCGCCAGCCGCAGCGTCGGCAAGGGCGTCGCCCTGGCACTCGGATCGGACGGCTGGACCGTCTACGTCACCTCCCGCGGCGAGGTGGGCACCGGCGGGCCACTCGACGCCACCGTCGCCGAGATCGACGCGCGCGGCGGCAAGGGCGTCGCGGTGCAGTGCGACCACACCGACGACGCCCAGATCCAGCAGCTGTTCGCCCGGATCGCCGAGGAGCAGGACGGCCGGCTGGACCTGCTGGTCAACAACGCCTGGGCGGGCCCGTCCGACGGGTACGCCGGATTCTCGCAGCCGTTCTGGAAGCGCCCGATCAGCGACTGGGATTCGCTGATCGGGATCGGCCTGCGCGCGCACTACGTCGCCAGCGTCGAGGCCGCGAAGCTGATGGTGCCGCGCGGCAGCGGGCTGATCGGCAACATCTCGTCCTTCGGCACCCGCGGGTACCTGCACTCGGTGCTGTACGGGATGTCCAAGGCGGGGCTGGACAAGATGGCGGCGGACATGGCCGTCGAGCTCAAGGGCACCGGGGTCAGCGCGTTGTCCTTCTGGCCGGGCCTGGTCCGCAACGAGGCGATGGTCGCGAGCGGGATGAAGAGCTTCGAGGGGTTCTCCCTCGCGGACGCCGAGACCCCCGAGTTCATCGGGCGGGTGATCGTCGCGCTGGCCAACGACCCGAACGTCGGCGAGCGCAGCGGACACACCCAGATCGTGGCGGAGACCGCGCTGGAGTACGGCATCACCGACGTCGACGGCAACCAGCCGGCCTCGCACCGGGCGGCGTTCGGCGGCGGCGCGCTGTACTGACCGCGCCCCACCCGCCTCACGGTTCGCATCTCGACTCTCCCGGCCCCGCCCTTGCCCGACGGCGGGGCCGGGAGGCACGATTGACCCGTGCCCTCGGAGGTGCCCATGGACAGACCCGCTGAGTCTCGGCTGGTCTACGCCGGTGCCGACGGCAGTCGGCACCTGCTGGACCTGTCGCCCGACCTGCCCCGCCTCACCGTCGGACGCGCCCCGACGTCGGGCCTGCGGCTCGGCGACGACGACGAGGTCTCCCGGCTGCACGCGGTGATCGAATGCGTCGGCGCGCACTGGACGATCGTCGACGACGGACTCTCCCGCAACGGCACCTTCGTCAACGGCGACCGCATCGTCGGCCGGCGACGGCTCGCCACCGGCGACAGCATCCGGATCGGTGGCACGGTGATGACCTACCAGGAGTTCGGTGGTGAACCGGTCGAGGCGACGATGGTGGCCGCCAACACACCCACCGCCCGGTCGCTCACGGAGACGCAGCGCGCGATCCTGACCGCGCTGTGCCGGCCCTACAAGCACGGCGCGATGTTCGCGAACCCGGCGTCGAACCAGCAGATCGCCGCGGAGCTCTTCCTCAGTGTGGACACCGTCAAGACGCACCTGCGCACCCTGTTCGGCAAGTTCGGGGTCGAAGACCTGCCGCAGAACCAGAAGCGGGTGCGGCTCGCCGAGCGGGCGATGCACAGCGGCATCATCAACGCCCGCGACCTCTGATCAACCGGTCGCCGTGGCCATGCCCCGGTCGGCCGCGCCCGACCCGACGGCCGCCGCACCGACCCGCGCCACCAGCGCCGCGATCGCGCCCGCGACCTCCGCCGGGCGCTCGAGGATCACCGAGTGCCCGGCGCCCTCGATCCGCACCAGGTCGGCGGCCGGCAACCGGCTCGCCATCGCGGTCGAGTGCGAGAACGGCGTCAGCAGGTCCGCGCTGCCGCACACCACGACAGACGGGATGCCCGCCAACGTCGTCAGCGTCCCGGTCTCGTCGAATCCCGCGAACGACGCCAGGAAGCCGCACATCGTCGCCACCGAGGTGTCGTTCACCATCGCCGCTGCCACCGCGACTATGCGCGGGTCCACGCTGCGGTTTCCGACGGCCGCGATGCGGACGAGCGCGCCGCACAGGTTGTGACCCAGCCGCCGCGAGCCCTGGGCGATCCGCGGCGTCCACCGGACCGCCGCCTGCAGCACGGACAGCGCGGGCCCGCGCAGCAGCCGTCCGGGTCCGGTGTCGGCCAGCCCGCCCGCCGCCGTCGAGATCAGGGCGAGGCCCGCCAGTCGGTCGCCAACCAGCAGCGGGTTCTGCCGCGCGTAGGTCAGTGCGGTCATCCCGCCCATCGAGTGTCCGACGAGCACCACCGGCCCCTGCGGCGCGACCGCGGCGAGTACCGCGCCGAGGTCGCGGCCGAGTTGCTCGATCGTGTAGGCCGCCGCGGGGGCGTGACCGGACTCGCCGTGCCCCCGGTGGTCGTAGAAGACCATCCGCACCTCGTCGCCCCAGGAACCGGCCAAGTGCTCCCGCAGGAACGACCACGACTCCGAGTGCAGGCAGTGCCCGTGCGCGAAGACTGCGGTGACCGGGGCGTCGGGACTGCCGTACTCGCGGACGGCGAGGGGAACGCCGTCGTCGGCAGTGACAGTGACCCGGCGCCCGCCAGCAGGGACCGTGACCCGACGCCCGCCCGTGAGGACTGTCTTCGACCTGGTGCCCTCGTTCGACATGGTGTCCTCCTCACGTACTTGCTGTATCGGTTCGGCGCGGCGGATCCTTACACCCGGACTGCTACTTCAGAGGCGGCAGTCCCGGGATACTCGGGCCGCTGCCGAGGTTCACCCCGCCGGGGCCCGCGCCGATGCCGCCGACACCGATCGGTCCGACGTTGGCGCCACCGATCGCGACATTGCCGTTCGAGCCGGGGGCGCCGTTCGAGCCGGGGGCGCCGATCGGGAGTGCACCGTTCGTCGGTGCCCCGTTCTGCGGGCCGCCGAAGCCGAAGTCCGGGGTCTGGGCAGCGGCGATGCCCGCGCCCGCGGAGAGCATGAGGAAGGCCGCGGCCGCTGCCATGGTGGTGCGCCGGGCGATTGTGTTGTCGAACATTTCTGGTCCCTTCGGGATGTGGAGGGGGGCCGGCACCGGTCTGGTGACGTGGCGCCGGCCCCTGGGGTGGTCGGGTCGTGCCTGGGGTCAGCAGAAGATGAACGGGAAGCTGCAGCTCTCCTCGGTGGTGGTGGTCGTGGTGGTGTTCGTGGTCGGGTTGTTCGTCCCACCCGCACCGCCGGCTCCACCGGCCCCGCCACCGCCACCGTTCGCGTCACCGGTGGTCGCGTTGCCACTGTTCCCGCCGATCGCGCCGCCACCGTTTCCGGAGGACACGCCACCCTGGTTGCCGTTGCCGATGTTGACGCCGCCGATACCGACGTTGCCCGAGCCACCCGCACCACCGGTGGCGTTGCCACCGTTGCCGGTCTGGGCGTTGCCCGACTGGGCGCCGCCGCCCGCGCCACCCGGTGCGCCGGCACCGCCGTTCGCGTCAGCGGAGGCGATACCCGCTCCGGCGGCCAGGGCGAAGGCGGCGATGGCTGCGGTAGCGAAAGCGCGCTTGATGGTGTTCGAC
>NZ_JBFUJP010000107.1:0-13221 GCF_056401315.1 Rhodococcus sp. P4_F5
GTCCGGAGCGGCCGACGGCACCGGCGGGCCGCGGCGCGTCGGCCGGCGTCGCCAGCAGGGCTGCCGCCGCCTGCCTGGTCGCGGGTTCGGGTGCGACGCCGAGCTCGCGCTCGAGGACGGACGCGCAGCGGTGGTAGGTGCTCAGCGCGCCGGCCCGGTCGCCCGCGTCGACCTGCAACTTCATCAGGGTGCGGTAGCCGACCTCCTCCAGCGGTTGCAGCCGGATCCGCCGACGGGCGGCCTCGGTCGCCGCCGCCGGGTCGCCGCCGCGCACACTGGCGGCGCAGACCAGGTCGCACAGGTCCACGCACTGGCGCTCGAGCTCCGTCCGGGCCTCGAGCAGCCAGTCGTCGTACCCGCCGGGCAGGAACTCGCCGCGGTACGCGGCGATGGCCGCCCGGGCGTGGGCGAGGGCCGCGTGGTCGTCGCCGGTCTCCGCCGCGGCCAGCGCGGCCCGGCGTTCGAGGTCGAAGGCCCGGACGTCGACGCGGCAGGTGTCGCTGTCGCGCCAGCACAGGTCCGTCGAGGTCACGACCAGGGAGTCCGCGTCGCCGAGGGCGCGGCGCAGGTGGTGCAGTTCGCGGCGCAGGTTGGTCAGCGCCTGACCGTCCGGCGAGTCCGGCCAGAAGAGTTCGGCGATGCGCTGCCGGGGCTGTGGTGTGCCCGCGTGCACCGCCAGGAAGGCCACCAGGGCAACCGCGCGCGGCGACCGGGTCGCGGCGGCCCCGGTCGCGGTGTCGGTGATTGCCTGCTCCCCGAGGAGGGAGACGTGCAGCATGCGGCGGCCTCCTACTGACTCAGGCTAGACCCGCACCGCCGGCGACCACCCGTCGAATCGTTGTCGGCGAGCGCTACGTCATGGCGACGAAACGCATGTCCATCCAGTGAATCCAGGCGCCGGAGTCGATCCGCCGCTCCCATCGCGCCGTCATGGACAACCGGTCCTCGGACGGCCGGAGGGTGCTGCGCATCCCGTCGCCGACGAACGTCCACGATCCGTCCGTCTTCGGGCGCGCGGTCATCTCCCCGTACGTGCCGGAGCCGTCGAACGCCCGCATGGCGTACGTGCCGGTCTCGGCGTCGTACTCGCCGATGAGCTCGAGGGCATGCACGTGGTCGTCGCCCATCGTGACGTCGACACGATGGACGATCCACCTACCGCCGGGCATCCACTCGTACTCGTCGGTGCCGTCGATCCTCGCGACAGGTTTCCCGTTCTCGTCGAGCACGGTGCCCGACGTCCGCCACCGTCCGACGATGCTGTCGAACGGGCGCATGGGGTCTGCTGGGAACGTCATGTGGTCCTCTCGTGGCGATCGGTGGGCTCCCTCGGGTAGACCGTCGGGGGCTCGAAATCTCATCGGTCCGGGCCGTGCCGTCAATCGACGACCATTCGCCGCGGTGCGCGGCGATGGCCGCCCAGACTGTGCGCGAGGCGGCGCGTGGTCGGGCGATTGTCGGGTTCACCCGCCTCAGGTGAGGTGAGCGAGCGCCGGGCGTCGCAGCATGGCGGCATGGTCATGACATCGAAGCCTGCATCCGAGTCCATCGTCCGACAGCAGAAGGAACTGCTCGAGAGTCTGCCCTTCTCCGACGCCCAGGATTTCGACGACGCCACCCGGGGTCTCGTCGCCCGCAGGGTCCCGAACGCGGTGACGGCCGAGGACGGAACGGTGCTCTGGGACAACGACACCTACGCCTTTCTCGACGACGACGCCCCGGACACCGTGAACCCGAGCCTGTGGCGGCAGTCCAAGCTCAACGCCATCGACGGGCTGTTCGAGGTGGTCCCGGGCATCTACCAGGTGCGTGGCATGGACCTGTCGAACACCTCGTTCATCGAGGGTGACGACGGCGTGGTCGTCGTCGACACCCTGCTCTCCGAGGAGACCGGCCGGGCGGCGCTGGAGCTCTACCGCCAGCACCGGGGGGACCGCCCGATCAAGGCGATCGTCTACACCCATTCGCACGCCGACCACTTCGGCGGCGTCAAGGGCTTCGTCTCGCAGGAGGAGGTGGACGCCGGCAAGGTGAAGATCATTGCGCCGGAGGGGTTCACCGAGCACGCGGTATCCGAGAACGTGTTCGCGGGCACCGCGATGAACCGCCGCGCCGGCTACATGTACGGCGCCGCGCTGGCCCGTGGGCCGCAGGGTCAGGTCGGCGCCGGACTGGGGCAGACGGTGTCCACCGGCACCGTCACCCTCATCGCGCCCACCGACATCATCACCACGACCGGTCAGGAAATGACCGTCGACGGTGTCCGCATGGTCTTCCAGATGGCACCCGACACGGAGGCGCCGTCGGAGATGCTGCTGTACTTCCCCGACTTCAAGGCGCTGTGCGCGGCCGAGGACGCGACGCACAACTTCCACAACCTGTTGACGCTGCGTGGTGCGGTGGTACGGGACCCGCACGGTTGGGCCGGCTACCTCACCGAGACAGTCGACCTGTTCGGCGACGAGGTCGAGGTCGTGTTCGCCTCGCACCACTGGCCGACCTGGGGCAAGGAGCGGGTGGTCGACTTCCTGTCCACCCAGCGTGACCTGTACGCGTACGTGCACGACCAGACGCTGCGGATGATGAACAAGGGCCTCACCGGGCCCGAGATCGCCGAACAGATCCAACTGCCCCCGTCGATCGAGAACGCCTGGAGCACCCGCGGCTACTACGGCTCCATCAGCCACAACGTCAAGGCCATCTACCAGCGCTACCTCGGCTGGTTCGACGGCAACCCGGCCAGCCTGTGGGAGCACACGCCCGTCGAGCAGTCGAAGCGCTACGTGGACTTCATGGGGGGCGCGGACGCGGTCGTCTCGAAGGCTCGGGAGTCGTTCGATGCCGGGGACTACCGCTGGGTGGCGCAGGTGGTCAACCATGTGGTCTTCGCGCAGCCGGACCACGCGCCGGCCCGGGACCTGCTCGCCGACACCTACGAACAGCTCGGCTACGGCGCGGAGAACGGCACCTGGCGCAGCTGGTTCCTCTCCGGCATGACCGAGCTGCGTGAGGGATCGTTCGGCACGCCGACCGAGACCACCGCACCCGACGTCATCGCTCAGCTGACCCCGGCGATGCTCTTCGACGCCATCGCGATCCAGGTCGACGGACCGAAGGCGTGGGACGAGAAGCTGTCGATCGACGTGGTGCTCACCGACGTCGACGAGCGTTACCGGCTGCGGCTCGCCAACGGGGTGCTGACCTACAGCAGCCACCCCCAGCAGGGCTCGGCGGACGCGACGCTGACCACGACACGGCGGGCCCTGCCCGCCCTCGCGCTCGGCGGGCTGTCGGCCGACGGGCTCGCGAAGGCCGGCATCGAGCTCAGCGGCGACGCCTCGGTCCTCGCCCGTCTCGCGGCGGTCCTGGACCCGGGCGACAAGAACTTCGCGATCGTCACACCGGAATGAGAATCGGGCGCCGCGGCGCCGGCGGGCCGTCGCCGCGGCGCACCGAGTATCGCGGGGAGAGAGTCGGATTGAAGATGCTGATTCCAGACACGCAACGCCGTGACCTGTCCGAGCTGGACGATCGCCTCGACCTGTCCACCGGCGACCGCAGCGCCAAGTCGTCGGCGTTCTGGACGATGCTGGTCCTTTCCGGGCTGATCGCGGTCGCCGGTGTGGTGGGGGACTCCACCGCGACCGTGATCGGCGCGATGATCGTGGCCCCACTGTCGACGCCGATTCTCGGAATCGGGTTGGGCGTCGCCACCGGCCGGGGGCGGCTGATCTGGCGCAGCGTCGTGATCGTGGCACTCGGGGCGGTCCTCGTGATCGTCATCGGTGCCGTGTTCGCGCAGGTGCTCCCCAATCCGACCGGCGTGCTCTCGAATTCGCAGGTCCTCGGACGGACCTCGCCGAACCTGTCGGATCTGACGGCGGCACTGGCGACCGGTCTGGTCGGGGCCATCGCGGTGGCGCGGCGGGACGTCGGTGACGTGCTGCCGGGGGTGGCGATCGCGATCTCGCTCGTCCCGCCGCTGGCGGTCGTGGGGGTGTGCCTCGGCTCCGACGCGCCGTCCCTCGCGCTGGGGGCACTCGTCCTGTTCCTGTCGAACGTCCTCGCGATGGTCATCACGGTGACCGGCGTCCTGGTGGTCGCCGGGTACGGCGCCGTGGACGGGCGGAGCGTGGGCAGGCGCGGCGGGGCCTACCTCGTCCTCGCGGTGGGCCTGTTCGTCGTCGCGGTGCCCATGGTGGTGAACACCCTGTCGTCGCTGTGGGCAGAGCAGATCAGCGAGGCCGGCGAGCGGTGGCTGGCAGACGTGCCGGGCGCTCAGGTGACCGACGTCAGTTGGCACGGTGACACACCGACCGTGTCTGTGCTCGGTCCCGAGGAGCTGCCCCCGATCAGCGAACTGCAGGCGGCGGTCGATTCCATCGTTCCCTGGGAGCCGGAACTGCAGGTGGTGCACACCGTGGGTGCGTGGATGACCGACTGACGCCGACTACCGCGTCACGATCGCCCGGGCGACCAGTTCCATCGTCATCGCGACCGCGCAGGTCTGCGCCAGCAGCAGGCCGACGAGAACCAGGATCTGCACCGCCCCGGCCTGCACGGCGGACCCGCTGGCGAGCAGCACACCCACGAACGCGCCGGGCAGCGTGACCAGCCCGACGGTGCGGGTCTGGTCCAGGCCCGGCAGCAGCGCGTCGGCGGCCGCGGACCGGATGACCTCCATCCGCGAGTCCCGCAGGCTCAGGCCCAGACTGAGCGCCGCCTCGACCTCGCCGTGGCACTGGGCGATGGCGTCGAGAGACCGTTTGGCGGCCAGCGAGGTCGCGGTCATCGCGCCGCCGAGCACGATGCCGCCGATCGGGATGACGGCGACTCCCTCCAACGGGACCACCCCGCTGACCAAAAGCAGCGGCAGCACGGCACCGACGCCGGCCGCCAGGGCCACGCTCAACCACGCCGCCGACCGTCCGGCGTCGGCCCGCCGCGCCGCGGTCACCGACGCCGCGGCGAACATCAGCGCCAGCACCAACGCCGCCGACCACAGGTGCGCCAGCGCGGCGGCCAGCACCACGGAGACGGCGGCCAACTGCGCGGCGCCGCGCAGCGCGGCCCGCGGCACCACCAGGGGATGGTCCAGCGCCGCGACCCGGTAGACCAGCGCCGCGGCCAGCGCCATCACCGTGCACACCACGGCCAGGGCGAGGCCGGGGTGCGCCAGCGAGGTGCTCACMGCTGCTCCTCTCCCCGGCGACCGCGCGTGGCCGGCGGGTCCGCGGACCCGTCAGCCACGCGCTGTTGCGGCCGCGCTCAGAACCGTCCGCTGCGGGTGATCCGCCCGGAGCTGCTGGGCCCGCCGAACGAACCGGGGGAGCGGCCGCCGCCGCCCCCGCCGCCGCGGTTGCCCCAGCCGCCGCTCATGCCGCCGCGCATCATCGAGTCGATCAGGATGCCGCCGAGGATCGCGCCGGTGTTGCTGCCCGCGCTCTGCTGCGGCCGGCGGCTGGTCTCCCAGCGCTGCACGTCGGACTGGGCCTGCCGCATCGCCCGGGCGCCGAGGTCGCCGGCGGCCTGGGCGTGCTGCAGCGCCTTCGACGGGTCCGACGCGGCCAGCTGGCGGGCGGCCTCGTAGTGGCGCTGCGCCTCGGAGAGCCGGGTCCGGGCCTCCGCACCGACCGCGCCGCGCCGGGTGTTGACGAAGTCCGTCGCGGCGGTGATCTGCGCCTGCGCCGCGGTGAGGTCCTGGGTCAGCCGCGCCGCGGCCCGCTCGGCCTGCTGTTGCGCGTCCTGCGCGGCCGCCAGGATGGTGTCCAGCTCGCGGTCCACCTTCGCGATCTCGGTGAACGCGCCCAGCGGGTCGTTGTGCTGGTCGGCCTCGGCCCGGGCCAGCGCGGCCTCCGCGGCGGCCTTCGCCTGCGCCAGCCGCTCGCCGCCGAACTCCGCGAGCCCGACGGCCGCCGCGACGTCCTTGCGGGTCTCGTCCATCGCCGCGGGCAGCGTGGCGATGGCGTTGCGGATGTCGTCGGCGGCGTGGTCGACGCCGTCGAGCAGGTCGCAGACCTGGGTGACGGCGCCCTCGGCCGCCCGGATCGCGGCGACCGCCGGGCCCTGCTTGCCCGCGGGCAGGGCGGTGGCGGCGCGGCCGGCGGTGATGTTCTGGTCCGCGAACGCCAGCTGCTGGCGGGCGAGGATCACGTTCTCGGCGACCGGCGCCAGCACCGGCGCCGGGAACTCGGTGCGCAGGTCGTCGAGGACGGTCTCCGAGGCGGGGATCCGCACGGTCAGCTCCACCACCTGCTGGGTGAGGGCGTCGAGGCGGGCCGGGGCGTCGATCAGCAGGTCGCGCATCCCGTCGAACTCGGCGACCTGCGAGTTCAGTTCGGCGTCCGCCTTGCTGCAGGTGGAGATCAGGGTGACGAGCATGTCCCGCTGCTGCTCCGGGGTCTCGGGCACGTCGTCGTCGAGCCGCTGCCGGATGGTGAACGCCGACGCGAGCGCGGCCTTCGCGGACTCGAAGGCCGCGGTGAACGGCGCGGTGGCGTGCTCGCCGAACTCGCCGGTGGCCAGGTTCAGCTCCTCCTCGCTGGTGCGGACCGCGTTGTCCGTCTCCACCAGCACCTCCCGGGCGCGGGCGTCGAGCGTGGTCAGCGGCAACGCGGCCACGGCGACGGGGTCGGTCCAGTCCACGTCCCGCGCGGCGTCGACGCCGGCGCGGATCCGGTCCTTCTTCTTGCGGCGGGTGTACAGCACGGTGCCGCCCGCGCCGACGATCACCACGGCGCCGGCGACCAGCAGGTACTTCGCGGTGCCGGACGAGCCGGAGCTGCTCATCGCGTCGGACAGTCCGCCCGCCGCCGCGATCGCCGCGCCGGACCAGTCGTCCTCGCGCAGCGCCGGCACGATGCCGTCACGCTCGATGCTGTCGAGCTCGGAGGAGGTGACGTTCTTCAGGTCCGACGGTGCGTCGAATGCGTACGCGCGGTCGTCGGTGGCGATCGCCAGCAGCACGTCCTGGCTGCCGAGCCCGCTGGTCTGCGCGGTCTTCGCGGCCCAGCTGTCGGCGTCCATGCCGTCGAAGCTGCCGACGTAGGCCACCCACAGCTGCACGTGCTGCTCGTCGAAGAGGGTGTCCAGCGCGGAGCGGACGTCGGCGCGCTGGGTGTCGTCGAGGACGCCGATCCGGTCCGAGATCTGCCCCGGCATCCGGAACGGCGCCTCGGCCGCCGCGAGCCCGGGCAGGGTGAGCAACCCGAGCAGGGCCGCGACTGTGGTCAACACCGCCGCGAGTGAGAAGCGGGCGAACCCGGCCCGGTGGTCGGCGTGTCGAGCGCGAGCGCGCGGCTGTGCGAATGCCATGGGGATGAATCTATCGGGAGGGGGCGACTTCTCGCTGTCGTCGCCGCCGCGACCGGCGAGCCACGCCGACGGTCGCGGTCCGACGGCTCGACCGGCGCCGAACGGGCGCGCCGGGCCACGCGCCGCGCGCGGTTGCTGGCAGACTTACGGAGTGAGTTCAACAGCACTGGTCGAGCGCGACGCCGACCGACTCGGATTCGGCGGCACCCTGGCCCGGTGGACCCGCCGTTTCGTGGCCGGGTCGATCCTGATCGCGGTGGTGCTGGTCGGCGGGACCGCGGTCCGGGTGTGGCAGGTGGCCCGGATCAGCGACGTGACCCCGGCCGACGCGATCGTGGTGCTCGGCGCCGCCCAGTACTCCGGGACCCCGTCGTCGGTGTTCGCGGCGCGCCTCGAGCAGGCCGTCAAGCTCTTCGACAAGGGCGTCGCGCCGAAGGTGGTCACCGTCGGCGGCAAGCAGGTCGGGGACGTCTACACCGAGGCCGCGTCCGGGAAGAACTACATGATCGGCCGCGGCGTGCCCGCGGACAGCATCATCGCCGTCGAGGAGGGTTCGGACACGCTGCTCAGCGTCGAGGGCGTCAGCCGGGTGATGGGCGAGAACGGGATGACCTCGGCCGTGCTGGTCAGCGACCCCTGGCACTCGCTGCGCGCCCGGACCATGGCCCGCGACGCCGGGCTCGAGGCCTGGACCGCGCCGACCCGGCAGGGGCCGGCGGTGTTCACCCGGGAGTCGCAGGCGCACGGCATCATGCGGGAGACCGGCGCGCTGCTCTGGTACCAGCTCACTCACTTCTCGGCCGACTTCCCGTACACCGCGGTGCAGTGATGAACGGCGAACCGGTGACCGCGGTGTACCGCCCGCACGACGTGGACCGCCGCGTCGTGGAGGCGCCGAAGGTCGGCGGGCTGCCCGGCACCTCCGCCCGGCGCAGCGACTTCGCCCGCGACCGCGCCCGGGTGTTGCACTGCGCCGCGCTGCGCCGGCTGGCCGACAAGACGCAGGTGGTGGGCCCGCGCGACGGCGACACCCCGCGCACCCGGCTCACCCATTCGATCGAGGTCGCGCAGATCGGCCGCGGCATCGCGGACGGCATCGGCTGCGACCCGGACCTCGTGGACCTGGCCGGCCTGGCACACGACATCGGGCACCCGCCCTACGGGCACAACGGGGAGAAGGCGCTCGACGAGGTGGCCGCGGACTGCGGAGGCTTCGAGGGCAACGCGCAGAACCTGCGGATCCTCACCAGCCTGGAACCGAAGGTCCTCGACGCGGACGGTCGCAGCGTGGGGCTCAACCTCACCCGGGCGGCCCTGGACGCGGCCGTGAAGTACCCGTGGACCCGGCCGGCGCCCGGCGCGAAGTTCGGCGCCTACGAGGACGACGCGGAGATCCTGGAGTGGGTGCGTGAGGGCGCGCCCGGGACCCGCCGCTGCCTCGAGGCGCAGGTCATGGACTGGGCGGACGACGTCGCCTACTCCGTGCACGACGTCGAGGACGGGGTGATCGCCGGCCGGATCGACCTGCGGGCGCTGGCCGACCCCGCCGAGCAGCGCGCGCTCGCGGAGATGGGTGCCTCGGAGTTCCGCGGGCTGGTCGTCGGCGAGCTGGTCGAGGCGGCGAAACGACTCTCGGTGCTGCCGGTGGTCGTCGGCGTCGGCAGCTACGACGGCACGCTGGCCAGTTCGGTGGCGCTGAAGAACCTGACCAGCGAGCTGGTCGGGCGGTTCGCGACCGCCGCGGTCACCGAGACCCGGGCCGTCACCGGCGGGGTGCCGCTGTCCCGCTACGACGCCGACCTGGAGATCCCGCCGATCGTGGCGGCCGAGGTGGCGCTGCTCAAGACGGTCGCGCTGCGGTACGTGATGTCCGACGCCGGGCACCGGACGCGGCAGGACCGCCAACGCGACCGGATCCACCGGGTGGCGCAGTGGCTGCTGCGCACCGCGCCGTCGGGGCTCGACCCGCTGCTGCTGCCCGCGTGGGAACGGGCCGGGGACGACGCGGCGCGGACCCGGGTGATCGTCGACCAGATCGCGTCCTACACCGAGAGCCGGCTCGAGCGGGTGGACAAGCAGAGCCTCGGCGCGCAGGCCGCCTGGGGCTAGGCGGGCCGCCTACGGCAGCACCTCGGCCATCACCCGCAGCGTGTTGCCGCCCATGATCGCCCGGATCTCGTCGTCGCTGCGGCCGCGGTCGCGCAGCTCCTGGGTGATCACCGCGATCTCGCTGGTGTCCCAGGCCACCGTGGTCGCCCCGTCGTAGTCGCTGCCGAGCGCCGCGGTCTCGAGGCCGCCGACCTTGATCACGTGCTCGATCGCGTCGACCACCGCGGCGGGGGTCAGCTCGCACACCGCCGCGTCCCAGTAGCCGATCCCGACCACGCCGCCGGTGGCCGCGACGCCGCGGATCTCGTCGTCGGTGAGGTTGCGGTTGACGTCGCACGTCGCCTGCACCCCGCCGTGGCTCGCCACGACGGGCCGCGTCGCCCGCTCGAGCATCTCCTTGATCGCCGGGTGGCTCGCGTGCGCGATGTCGACGATGACCCCGCGCCGCTCCATCTCCGCGAACACCGTCCGCCCGAGGTCGGTGAGGCCGCCCTTCTCCTCGCCGTGCATCGAGCCGGCGGTCTCGTTGTCGAAGAAGTGGGTGAACCCCGCCATCCGCATGCCGGCGTCGTAGAGCCGGTCGAAGTTCGCGGCGTTGCCCTCGAGGTTCTGCAGGCCCTCGACGGAGAACAGCGCGCCGGTCACGTTCTGCCCGGCCGCCCGGTCGTCGAGCACGCCGGCCAGGTCGGCCCGCGTGCGGACGAGCCGCAGCTGTCCGTCCGAGTCCGCGGCCGCCTCCTCCAGCTTCTCCGCGTGGTAGAGCGATCGCTGCAGCAGGGAGCCCCAGGTGCGCGGCGGTTGCAGCTGGGCGACCGTCAGCAGCTCGATGTTGTCGGTCTGGTCGGAGTTGGAGTCGTAGTTCTGGTTCTTCGGCGACTTCGACACCGACGAGAAGACCTGCAGCGCGACGTTGCCGTCCTGCAGGCGGGGCAGGTCCATGTGCCCGCGGCTGGACCGCTTCAGGATGTCGCGGTCCCACATGAGGGTGTCCGAGTGCATGTCGGCGATCTGCAGGCTGTCGTGCAGCTCGCGCGTCTGCGCGCTGACCTCCGGCAGGTCGGCGGCGACGGTCTTGTTCATGCTTCGCTCGACGGCGCCGGGCGCGATCGTGAAGAAGCCGACCACGGCGACGACGCCGAGGACCAGCGAACCGATCAGGATGGGACGCAGCCACCTGCGCTTCGGAGACGACATGCCGCGAATCCTAGGAGGCGCTGCGCGCCCGTGAGTACTTTTGGTAGCCGGGGCTGCCTGAAAAGCTCGCAGGCGCGCAGCGCCTACACTGGCCCAGTGGCGGGCCGAATTTCTGAACGAGACATCGCGGCCATTCGCGACCGGGTACACATCGAAGATGTCGTGGGGGAGTACGTCGCGCTCAAGCGCAGCGGCGGCGACTCGATGAAGGGCCTGTGCCCGTTCCACGACGAGAAGTCGCCCTCCTTCCATGCCCGGCCCAACCACGGGACCTACCACTGCTTCGGCTGCGGCGAGGGCGGCGACGTCTACTCGTTCCTGCAGAAGATCGAGCACGTCTCCTTCGTCGAGGCCGTCGAGCAGCTGGCGGACCGGGTCGGCTACACCATCTCCTACGAGGGCGGCGGGCCGTCGGTGCAGCGCGACCGCGGCACCCGGGCCCGGCTGGTGGCGGCCAACGCGGCGGCCCAGGAGTTCTACGCGGCGCGGCTGCGTGAACCCGACGCCGAGACCGCCCGCGAGTACCTCACCGGACGCAACTTCGACGGCCAGGCCGCCGTCACCTTCGGCTGCGGGTACGCCCCCGACGGCTGGGACACCCTGACCAAGCACCTGATGACCAAGGGGTTCGAGGCCAAGGAGATCATCGACGCCGGGCTGGCGACGCCCGGCAAGCGCGGCACCCCCATCGACCGGTTCCGGCGGCGGCTGGTGTGGCCCATCCGCAACCTCGGCGGCGACGTGATCGGGTTCGGCGCCCGCAAGCTCTTCGACGACGACACCATGCCCGGCAAGTACATCAACACGCCGGAGACCATGCTGTACAAGAAGTCTCAGGTGCTCTTCGGCCTGGACCTGGCCAAGCGGGAGATCGCCAAGGGCCACCAGGCGGTGATCGTCGAGGGCTACACCGACGTGATGGCCATGCACCTGGCCGGGGTGAAGACCGCGGTCGCGGCGTGCGGCACCGCGTTCGGCGAGGACCACCTGGCGATGCTCCGCCGACTCCTGATGGACGACAGCTACTTTCGCGGCGAGGTCATCTACACCTTCGACGGCGACGCGGCCGGCCAGGCGGCGGCGCTCAAGGCGTTCGAGGGGGACCAGAAGATGTCCGGGCAGTCGTTCGTCGCGGTCGCGCCGGACGGTATGGACCCGTGCGAGCTGCGGCAGGCGGCCGGCGACGCTGCGGTCCGGGACCTGGTGGCGCGCCGGATCCCGATGTACAAGTTCGTGGTGAAGTCGCTGCTCACCGAGCACGACCTCGAGACCAGCGAGGGCCGGGTGGAGGCGCTGCGCCGYACGGTGCCGGTGGTGGCCCGGATCAAGGACGAGGCGCTGCGCGAGGACTACGCGCGTCAGCTCGCGGGCTGGGTGGGCTGGGACAACATCCCGACCGTCATCAAGCGGGTCCGCGACGAGGCGCGTCGCAACTCGCCGCGCAACGCGGCCCGGGGTCGGCCGCAGCAGTCCGGGTCGTTCGCCGAGACGCCCGCGCCGGCCGCCGACGGCCCGGCCGTGCCCGCCCGCCCGAACCCCAAGGACCCGTCCCTGTGGCCGCAGCGCGACGCGCTCAAGGCGGCCCTGCAGTACCCGGCGATCGCCGGGTCGGTGTTCGATTCCCTGCCCGTCGAGACGTTCAGCCACCCCGCCTACGTGATGATCCGTCAGGCCGTCGCCGACGCCGGCGGGACCGGGGCCGGCCTCGGCGGCGCCGAGTGGATGGAGGCCGTGGGACGGCTGGTGGAGCCGCTGCAGTCGCTGGTCACCGAGCTGGCCGTCGAGCCGATGCGGGCCTCCGACATGGCCGACTACATCCCGCGGGTGCTCGCCCGGCTGCAGGAGGTGTGGGTGGGCCAGCAGGTCGCCGACCTCAAGTCGAAGCTGCAGCGGATGTCGCAGGCCGACCACCCCGACGAGTACATGTCGCTCTTCGGCGACCTGGTCGCGCTCGAGCAGTACCGGCGCAGCCTGCTCGAGCAGGCGGTCGGGGACAACTCGGAGGACATCTAGCCCCCCGGCGGGGAGCCGCTACAGGCGCTCGCGCGGCACGTAGATGGTGGTGTCGGGCTCGGTGTCGATCTGCTTGAGCGGCTCGAGCTTCGGCTGGGTGCTGAGGCTGTCGGAGAGCTTCTGACGGCTCACCTCGATGACCTTCTTGGTAGCGGGGCTGCCGGCCACGGCCTTGGCGGCCCGGCTGATCTGTTCGTAGCGAGCCCGGCCTGCCTTGCTTCCCAGCACGTAGCCCGCGGCGATACCGATCAACAAGCGCATCATTCCTGCTTTCCTCCCCGACAAACGGCCTGCCCACAGTGTGCCTGACAACGCGTTGGGCAGGCGATTTGGCACCTGGGTGGGGTTATGGGTTAAAGTCTCTCTGCAGCCAAACGGAAACGGGAGGCGCTGAAGTAATCCCCTGTAGCTCAATTGGCAGAGCTTCCGACTGTTAATCGGACGGTTACTGGTTCGAGTCCAGTCGGGGGAGCACACTGAGAAGCCGCCCACCAGGATCACCTGGTGGGCGGCKTCTTTGGTGTCGGGGGTTCGCCCGAATCGGGCGGTAGGTTGGGATGTGACGAGGATCACCTGCCCGGTGGGCGGTCG
>NZ_JBFUJP010000108.1:0-13215 GCF_056401315.1 Rhodococcus sp. P4_F5
CCGCCACCCGGGCGGCGGCCTCGGCCGCGGYCTGCTTGGYCGCGGCGGCCGCGGCGGCGGCGGCGACCTGCTCGGCGGCACGCTGGGTGTCCCAGTTCACGAATGCCTGGCGTTGATTCTGCAGACCCGAGACATTCTCACGCGCGGCGCCCAGAGCCGCCTCGGCGGCGGCCTTCTCGGCCTCGATCTTCGCCTTCTTGCCCGCCTGCTCGGCCAACGCGGAGCGGGCCACCGCAATTGCGTTCTCCGCCTCCGCCTTCTGCGATTCCGCGGCGGACGCGGCCTCGTCCGCGGACTGCTTGGCCTCGCGGGCGGCGGAGTTCTTGTTGGCCTCCGCGGTGCGCGCACGTTGCAGCCCGTCGAGGACCGAGTTCTTGTTGGTGGCAAGGAGCTTGATCAACTGGGCCCGGTCGAGCACGTCCGCCGGCCCGGCGGACCCGATGAATGAGGCGATCGACGCGACCCCGGTGCCCTGCCGATAGGTGTTCGCCGCGAACTCGTCGAACTTCGTCTGCGCCCAGTGGATCTGCGCGCCCGCGTCCTGCAGCGCCTGCAGCGTCCCGGCGACGGCACCGGCCGCGACACTGGCCGCGTCACGCGCGTTCTGCAGGTCCACCAGTGCCTTGTTGACGCCCTCGCGCTTGATCGCCACCTCGTCGTCGAGGGCGCTCAATTGCTGGTCGGCCGAAGCGACTTCGTTGATCAGCGCACCGACCTGACCCAGCCGGGAATCCACACCCGCCGTGGCCTGCTGGAGGTCGGAATCACTGGGGTTCGGAGGCGGCGGCGGAACGGCCGCGGCCAGGCCCGTCGTCGTCGTCACCAGGGACGTCACGACGGCGAGTCCGACGAGCAGTTGCGCACTACGAATTCTCGATCGCGAGAATCCGCGGCGGTGGGTCCCGCGCGCTGCCCTTCGGCTCACTGACTTCTCCCTCGGTTCAACCACCACGGTGAACAACTCCGGTGTCACCGAGCCGACGTCCAGAACTGGCCCTGCAACCCGTCTTCGTGGTCGTGCCCATCGGGGGAAAACGTGCGCGAGCAGCGGTCACCTACGTGACGATCCACATACGTGACGACGATGCCACGACGACACTTCTTCCCCTTAAGTGCCAATGGCACCGTACGACACTTTGCCCACGGGCGGTAACTCTAACCACAAATAACACTGAAGTAGTTTTCTGCACCATTGACGGACACGTCGAATTCACCGACTTCACATCCGAATGCCAACGCCCCGTAGGACTGTCGGAAAAACGCGGGCCCTGCGGCGCGCCGCGCGCCGACGCACGCGAGAAAACGCCCATCCGGGCGATGGAAGGAGTGTCAGCGACCGTCGCGGTCGGCGCGGCGCCTGCGCAGCACCCAGGTGGCCGCGGCCGCGCCGCCGGCCAGCACCAGGACACCGACGGTGATCAGCCCGTACGACTCCCCCGGCGCGATGAGTTCGTCGACGTAGTTCGACGCGGACTGCACGGCGTTGCCGGTGTACGCCTTGTCCTGGGCGTCCTCGACGGCGACCCGGGGCAGGGTGTTGGTGTACGACCCGACCCAGCTCGGGCTGAGCACCAGCACGGTGCCGTCCTCGTGCTTGCCGACCGCCGTCGCGATGTCGCGCAACTGCTCGTCGCGCCCTGGGTTCCGCTCCAGGACGACGATCTTCACGTCCAGTCCGTGCTCCTGGGCACGGGCCACCACCGCCTGCAGGCCGGGCACGTCGGCGGACGGCGCGGACACCCCGTCGTCCGCGAGGTCCGCGACGACGGTGTCGATGTCGACCTCGGGCGGGATGTCGGCCGGGGCCGGGAGGAACGCGAAGGTGAGGGCAGCAGGCATCTTTCATCCGGATCGATTTCAGGCGCGTGGGCTCGCGCGGCGCGTCGTTCGCCCAGCACACTACGGGACCGGCCCGATCCCACCCGTGCCGCTCGGCGCCCGGCGTTGCGACACGCCGGGACGTGGGCAAGGATCGACACGTGCCCCGACCGGCCAAACGTCGGGAGCGCACGAACCCGCCCGCGGGCTTCACAGGACAAGCGTACTGTTAGACTTGCCCCGAGGTGCTTCGGCGCGACCGATTGGTTCGCTGCGACGAGCCTCGCTTCAGCCGTCGGCACAGCCCCGCCGACGGCGAACCTCAAAGACGAGTGGAGCTGACGTGACCACCAGTATTGATTCATTTGGCGCCAAGGGAACTCTCGAAGTCGGAGACAACTCGTACGAGATCTTCCGACTCTCGGCTGTTCCCGGCACCGAGAAGCTGCCGTACGCGCTGAAGGTTCTCGCGGAGAACCTGCTGCGCACCGAAGACGGCGCGAACATCACCGCCGACCACATCCGCTCCATCGCGAGCTGGGATCCGTCGGCCGACCCGAGCATCGAGATCCAGTTCACCCCGGCCCGCGTGATCATGCAGGACTTCACCGGCGTGCCCTGCATCGTCGACCTCGCCACCATGCGTGAGGCCGTCACCGCTCTCGGCGGCGACCCGAGCAAGGTCAACCCGCTCTCCCCCGCCGACATGGTCATCGACCACTCGGTCATCCTCGACGTCTTCGGCCGCGCCGACGCCCTCGAGCGCAACGTCGACCTCGAGTACCAGCGCAACGGCGAGCGTTACCAGTTCCTGCGCTGGGGCCAGGGCGCGTTCGACGACTTCAAGGTCGTCCCCCCGGGCATGGGCATCGTGCACCAGGTCAACATCGAGTACCTGGCGCCCACCGTCATGACCCGTAACGGCCAGGCGTACCCCGACACCTGCGTCGGCACCGACTCGCACACCACGATGGTCAACGGCCTCGGCGTGCTGGGCTGGGGCGTCGGCGGCATCGAGGCCGAGGCCGCGATGCTCGGCCAGCCGGTCTCCATGCTGATCCCGCGCGTCGTCGGCTTCAAGCTGACCGGCGAGATCAAGCCCGGCGTGACCGCCACCGACGTGGTGCTCACCGTCACCGACATGCTGCGCAAGCACGGCGTGGTCGGCAAGTTCGTCGAGTTCTACGGCAAGGGCGTCGCCGAGGTGCCGCTGGCCAACCGCGCCACCCTGGGCAACATGAGCCCCGAGTTCGGTTCCACCGCCGCGATCTTCCCGATCGACGAGGAGACCGTGAACTACCTGCGCCTGACCGGCCGCAGCGAGGAGCAGCTCGCGCTCGTCGAGGCGTACGCCAAGGAACAGGGCATGTGGCACGACGCCGACGCCGAGCCCAACTACTCCGAGTACCTCGAGCTGGACCTCGGCTCCGTCGTGCCGTCCATCGCCGGCCCGAAGCGCCCGCAGGACCGCATCCTGCTCTCGGACTCGAAGAACGCGTTCCGTCGCGACATCCACACCTACGTGGAGGATCACGTCGCGGCCGACCACAGCCAGCTGGACGAGGCCGTCGAGGAGTCCTTCCCCGCGTCCGATCCCGCCGCGCTCTCCTACGCCGACGACGCCGCGGGCGCCGTGGCGTCGGCCGCCAACGGCGCACAGGGCCGCCCCTCCAAGCCGGTGCGCGTCACCACCCCGGAGCAGGGCGAGTTCGTGCTCGACCACGGCGCCGTCGTGGTCGCGGGCATCACCTCCTGCACCAACACCTCGAACCCGTCGGTGATGCTGGGCGCCGCCCTGCTGGCCCGCAACGCGGTCGAGAAGGGCCTGTCCACCAAGCCGTGGGTCAAGACCAACATGGCGCCGGGCTCGCAGGTCGTCAACGACTACTACGAGAAGGCCGGCCTCTGGCCGTACCTCGAGAAGCTCGGCTACTACCTCGGTGGCTACGGCTGCACCACCTGCATCGGCAACACCGGTCCCCTGCCGGAGAACATCTCCAAGGCGATCAACGACAACGACCTGTCGGTCACCGCGGTGCTCTCGGGCAACCGCAACTTCGAGGGTCGCATCTCCCCCGACGTCAAGATGAACTACCTGGCCTCCCCGCCGCTGGTCATCGCCTACGGTCTCGCCGGCACCATGGACTTCGACTTCGAGGTCGATCCCCTCGGACAGGACCAGGACGGCAACGACGTCTTCCTGAAGGACATCTGGCCCTCGACGCAGGAGATCGAGGCGACCATCGCGTCCTCGATCAACCAGGACATGTTCGTCAACTCCTACGCCAACGTCTTCAAGGGCGACGAGCGCTGGCAGAACCTGTCCACCCCGGAGGGCGACACCTTCGCGTGGGACGAGAACTCGACCTACGTCCGCAAGGCGCCGTACTTCGAGGGTATGACGATGGAGACCACCCCGGTCACCGACATCACGGGCGCCCGCGTCCTGGCGTTGCTGGGCGACTCGGTCACCACCGACCACATCAGCCCGGCAGGCCCGATCAAGCCCGGCACCCCGGCCGCGCAGTACCTGGACGCCAACGGTGTCGAGCGCAAGGACTACAACTCCCTTGGCTCGCGTCGCGGTAACCACGAGGTGATGATCCGCGGCACGTTCGCGAACATTCGCCTGCGCAACCAGCTCCTCGACGACGTCTCGGGCGGCTACACCCGCGACTTCACCCAGGAAGGCGCGCCGCAGGCGTTCATCTACGACGCGTCGCAGAACTACCAGGCAGCCGGCATCCCGCTGGTCGTCCTGGGTGGCAAGGAGTACGGCTCCGGTTCCTCGCGTGACTGGGCCGCCAAGGGCACCAGCCTGCTCGGCGTCAAGGCCGTCATCACCGAGTCGTTCGAGCGCATCCACCGCTCCAACCTCATCGGCATGGGCGTTGTGCCGCTGCAGTTCCCGGTCGGCGAGTCCGCCGCGTCGCTGGGCCTCGACGGCACCGAGACCTTCGACATCGAGGGCATCGTGAAGCTCAACGAGGGCGTCACCCCGAAGACCATGAAGGTCACGGCCACCAAGACGGACGGCGCCAAGGTGCAGTTCGACGCGGTCGTCCGCATCGACACCCCCGGCGAGGCGGACTACTACCGCAACGGCGGCATCCTGCAGTTCGTGCTCCGCAACATGATCAAGGGCTAGGCAGCCTGATCCTGTGATCTAGGTAGATCGCGCAGAGCGCGGGCGGCGGGCTCGGGACGTCTCGTCTCGAGCCCGCCGTTCCCGTTCGGTACGAAAGGATGTCGGCTGTGCCCAAGGTCAGCGAGGACCACCTCGCGGCACGTCGGAGCCAGATACTCGACGGCTCCCGACGGTGTTTCGCGGAGTACGGCTACGAGGGCGCCACTGTGCGCCGACTGGAGGAGGAGACCGGGCTCTCGCGCGGCGCCATCTTCCACCATTTCAAGGACAAGGACAGGCTGTTCCTGGCCCTCGCCCACGAGGATGCCCGCAGGATGGCCGACGTGGCGGCCGAGCAGGGTCTCGTCCAGGTGATGCGCGACATGCTCGCGCAGCCCGAGCAGTTCAACTGGCTCGGCACCCGCCTGGAGATCGCGCGGCGGCTGCGCACCGACCCGGAGTTCGCCCGGGACTGGACGCAGCACAGCGCGGAACTGACCCAGGCCACGGTCAGCCGGCTCGAACGCCAGAAGTCGGCGGGACGGCTGCGCGACGACCTGCCCACCGAGGTGCTGCTCGGCTACCTCGACCTGGTGCTCGACGGCCTGGTCGCGCGGATCGCGTCCGGACATGCGACCGAGAACCTCTCCGCGGTTCTCGATCTCGTGGAGGAATCGGTGCGGCGCCGGGACTGAACTCGACGTCTCCCGCCGCCGACGGGGCGGGGTGAGTCACGCCATCCGGTGTCGATTCGCCCCGCCCCGTCCGCGCAACACGACCCCGGACTCGGTCAGCACGGTGCGGATGAAGCCGTACGAACGGCCGGTGGCCTCGGCGAGGCTTCGGATGCTCTCACCGCGCGTGTAGCGGTCCCGCAGGTCCCGCTGCAGGGCATCGCGAGTCGCGCCGGTTATCCGGGTTCCCTTGCGAAGCGGATCGGGTCCTGCCATCGACGACCTCCAGGCGAGCCTGCGAGTGTTCGGTCAGCAGTTCCAGGCTAGCCACCACGCCCGGGTCACGGCAACGACCCGCGCGCCCGTCAGCCCTGCTCGATGTACGACTCGAGCTGGTCGCGTTCGCACTGCAGCTCGTCGATCCGGCTCTTCACCACGTCACCGATGCTGACGATGCCGAGCAGCCGGCCGTCCTCGACCACCGGCAGGTGCCGGATCCGCCGTTCGGTCATGGTCTCGGCGAGGCTGTCCAAGCTGTCGGTGGGCAGGCAGGTGAACACCGAGGCCGCCATGATGTCGGCGACCCGGGCGCCGAGCACCTCCGCGCCGCGCTCGTGGATCTGGCGCACCACGTCGCGTTCGGACACGATGCCGACCATCGCGCCGTTCTCGACCACCACCAGGGCGCCGACGTTGCGCCGGGAAAGTTCCGCGATCAGCGCGCCGACCGACAACCGCGGGCCCACCGTCGACACCGCCGCGCCCTTACGCCGTAACACATCCGCGATTCGCATCTGGACACACCGACCCGTCCGCTCTCGACTACCCGCCAGACGATCATAGGCAGGCAGTCGAGCCGGACGGAACCGTCGGGCGCCGCGGATGTCACGGCTGCACCGGGCGCCCAGGCGAGCTGGATGAGCTCCAGTCGACGTCAAGGCCGCCAGGGAAACGTCAGATCGAGTTGTCTGCGGCTCATCTGCTCGGTTCCTTCTGGCGTCAGGGTTGAACACACGACGGCAAGCACGGTATTCGGGTACTGAGTGCTGAAGTGCGCCTTCTCGCCGGCAGTGAGCGCGATCGCACCGTCCTGCTGCCCGAGCGCAACCTTCACATGGACGTGTTCGTCCCCGCACCGCACGTCCAGGTCATACGGCCGTTGTCCGGCCACATAGTCGACGCGATAGCCAGCCGCCTCATAGTGCGAGGTAACAAGTTCGAAAGCGTGCAGCGCCTGTCCGGTCAATCGTTTCAGACGATACGTAGTGACAGGTTCGACTGCAGCATGCTGGGTCGACCCACCCGGTCCGCCGACTGCGGCGGGTGCTCGATCGTGATTTCCATCGATCCCTTTTGAGCCGCTGGCGCCGAACTCCACCGCCGTGATGTGGTGGCGAATGGCATTCCACCGGTCCGGGACCTTGGCGAAGAAGTCGACCGGCTGACCCCGCGCAATGTGGAGCGCACCGAGCAACCCACGAAAGCACTCGTCGACCATCTCCTGCATTTCCCCGCGGACTCTCCCCTTTCGCCAGTGCAGAAGCAAGTCGCCAATCGGCAACTCGGCCGCACCCGCAGCTGTCACGGCGTCAAGTGCCAGTTCAGGCATGCCTGGTGCAGACTCGCGAATTGCACGACAAGCAACAGCTCGCGAACGCTCCAGACGAATCACCGCAGCACCCACCAGCGCGAGCCGACGGTTGTCCTCCTGCTCGGCTGACCCCGAACCCCTACTTTTCGGTGACTCGATCCAGGAGGAATGGACGAACGCCTGATCGACGAGCCCAATCCAGCTGGGAGCGAAATCGAAACCGATAACGATCGATTCGACCTGTCGCTGCCAAGGCGGAGCTGCACCCCGAAGCCTGGAGGGAGCCCGGGTCCTTTCCGCTGTGAACGCGTTCACTGAGCCTCGGTGCTTGCGCAGGTACTCGGATGCAAGCCTTGCGTACGCAGTCTTCTTGGGTTCGCGAGGAACACTGACCGCACGCCCAGCAGTGTCTGTCAACGTCGCAACATTGCTGCCTATTGCCGGCCCGGAACCCGGAGTGCCACTCCAAACTCTCGCTCGCTCCGGAAGGAGAAGATTGAACTCTGGGCTCATGTAGTCGGAGTCTGCCTCCGCATCGAGCGCCTTCATCATTGCTCCGTTGAAGAGCCGTTTCACCAGGCCGTACTCATTGGCATAAACCAATGCACCCAGAACCTGAATCAATACCTGAGACGAATAGCCGGGATGCGGCCGGGTTGCCAGGACGAGCGATTCGAATGCAGAGTTGGCGGCCTGCGACGCGAAGTGCTTCCACGCAGCTGCGGCCAACTCGGATTGCTGCCGGTCGGAGAGGTACCAGCGGTCCTCGAACACCCGAGTCGCGAACTCTCGCCGCACCCAAGCCTTCCCGATGGCGCCGAACGCTCGAAGAATGCCCGGCGTCACACCCGGAACATAATGACCGCCGATGTAACTCTCGTGGATCAGCCCGACACTCAAAACGCGCAACAAGCTGCCCGCGCGGGGGTCCGATGACTCAACGCCAAGAAATGCGAGGACAGCCAGATCGTCGATCGGGCCCGCCACCTGACGAAAGACCGGTTCGGCGGCCGTATCCTGCTGCACTCGATGTCTCCTCCCACAAGCAATTCTTCCGGATTCTATGCTCGACAGGTGTGGCTGCCCGTCACATTCCCGCTTGGCCTACGAAAGGCTCTGCATCCGACGTGCGCATCGCAATCGACTGGATCTCCGGACAGCCGGTGGCCGCCCCAAACGCACGCCGGGGCCGCGAGTATCGCTGCCCGTGTTGCGGAGGGAAGTCCTACCCGCGTGTCGGCACTGTGTACACCCCGCACTTTGCGCACAAGTCGGGCGGGGTGAACCCCCTGTGTGAGGAGTACCACCCGGGAAACGGTCGACCGTCACCGTCCGGTTTCCGATCAAGCGGTGTCACCGAATACCTGCACCTGGACCGGGTGTCCGGTCGGTGGCACCTCTTCATCGAACTGGACGAGATCCCGCTCCACGAAAGCCACGGAGTCTCGCCATCGTTTCTGGTCTTCGACGGCATCGAGATTCGCCAGACGGGGCGCGAGCCGCGCAGGGTCGCAGCTGACGGACTCTGGCCCGGGGCTGCACGCAATCTGGTCGACGTGGCGCCATCCCGGAAGGACACGTACGTCCAAACCACCGGACGTTGGCCGAGTACGCTCGCACTCGCGCGCTGGCGCAAAACCCTTCCAGGCCTCCCCGCGACGGGTGTGCTGTTCGTGCAGGTCCACGGCGGCACATTCCAACGCTACGAGCCGCAAATGCGAGTCCACTGGGGTCAGAATCTCGTCTGGGTCGGGCCTCAGACGGTGCAGCCTCCGAAGCAGCTACAGCCGCTGCCCCTCGACCCGGTACGTCACGACGAGACGTGGTTCGCCTGGGTTCTGGAGCTACCTCCGAACGAGACACCCGTCGTGATGCGATGGCTTTCCAAGTTCGGTGTCGAACCCACATCGAGATGGCGGCACACCCGAATCCTGACGCCCCCAACCGACTACACCGACAACGGGGTCCCGCGATACCGCACCGGCGAACAGACAATCGTCCGCCCGGCCGAACACGCCGAGTTCCTCGTCGCCGAGTCCGGCGGTGAAGTGCGGGGATCCAGCCTGACCAGGAGCGCACGGACCGCGCAGCCGCTCGGAATCACCACCGAATCCACCGGACGTACACAGATCCGCACCGACGTTCGCGGCGACTGGGTTGATTACCACGCCGTCGACCACACCGGAACTGAGCCCATCGCGAACGCATGGTCGCTCCGCACGGCGGAAAATGTCGTCCAGCCCTTCACCACCCGCCGCGCAAAGATCCACCCCCACATCTTTGAGGTCGAGACCACGGTGACGGATCTGCGCTTCTCGGTCAGCGCCGAGCAGCACGATGGCGGCCTGAGCACCGCACGGGACCTCGATGCGCAGGCCGCCTCCATGTGGCTGCGTGACAAGGCTCGTACGTGCCGAGAACTCGAGGTCGATGCGGGCAACCTAGGTTTCATCCGGATCCTGCTCGACGAACCCGTCCCCGAGGACGGCCACCGCCCACGTGCCGGCTGGGCCACCGCGTACCGGCACGCGGCCGCGGCGGGCCCCGGTAGCGACTGGGCGCGGCGGCTGCACCCGAATGCAGGACGCGCTGCCGGAAGTCCCAGCCGACGTCCGTAGCATGTGCGGGTGGCTGTCGCACTGGGAACACGGGTGGTCGGAGTCGTCGACTGGCGAAATGAGCAGTTCGCAAGGGTACTCCCGCTGTACAACGAGTCCGCAGATGGATGGATAAGAGCCGATTCAGCCGACTATCCCGATCGTGGGACGGTCTTCTGGTGGAATCCATACGACACAGAACAAGACACACCGATCCTGTTCACCGTTGCCGAGAACAACTCAGGCAAGGGTGATCGCTACAACGTCCAGGGCGCCCAATTCATTCGCCGCGCGCTGGATTTCCGGCACCTTCCGTATCCAGTAGCTCTCGACCACGTGAACATCCTGAAGTTCTCGGTGACACCTGAGGTCCGGACGTGGCGGAGTGTCTATGTGCATTGCCGCGACGACGTCCTGATCGGACCGTTCGACGTCGCCTTCGATGGCGACGTCTACTACGTACCGGCGGAGGGCATTCGGAAGGAGCGCATACCATTCTCCGACACCGAAGCGGCGCTCGTCCAAATCGGCGACCACTTCTACTGCGCGCGCGAAACACCCTTTACGGACTACCTCGACTGCCGTTCCGACGACGAGATCCTCAGGACCGCACTGAATCGAGCCGTCGAGACAGCTGGCAAGTCCTCCGAATCCGTCCCCTCCGAGTTGGGCACCAAGGCTCTCCGCGCCAAGGCGACGACGATCCTCCTGGAAGGAGTCGACAGCGCCGAACGTGCGATCGACCGAATGCGGATCGAGCGGGCAATCGCCATCTGCGAGGACAGCGCCGCGGTCGCGGAGCGCGCGGCCGAGTTGACGTCAATCCTGCTCGCGCACCCTCGGCTCGTCGAGGAGTTCGATGCACAACGACGACTCACGAGAGAGGAAGCCGTCGCGGAGGCAAAGGCGATCCTCGCCACCGAACTGTCCGTTGAACGCGCCGAACTCCATGTACTCCGCACCGAGATTGCCTCCCTCCGGACAGAACACATGACCCTGACGGCAGAGGTGGCGAGGGCTCGTCACCAATTCGACGACGTGGACGCGACCGTCGCACGGGAACTCGAGGCACTCGAGGCAACCGTGACAACCCGCATCGCCGATCTCGTCACCGACGCCAGCGACCTGTTGAGCGAGTCGGTCTTGCTCCGCGCAATCGGTGTTGGCCCCAACGCCCACAAGTCAACTGCGATTGCGACGAGGGCCGGCACACCGTTCCCGCCGTCCGACGGATTCGTTACCACCGCCGATCCAAAGATCGCCGCCAGAACCCTGCGCGATGCCGGCGCACAGACCGGCATCGATGTCGCCGTCCTGCTACGCATTCACGCGGCGCTGGAGGCCGGGTTGCTGCCAATCGTGACTGGCAACGGTGCCACCGCAGCGCTGGCAACGTACTCCGCGGCGGCCAGGGTCAACCGCGTCACCACGCTGGCCGTCACCCACGACTTCCTCCACCCCGTCGACTTGCTCGGAGTGCGCTCCGCGGACCCGAGCACCGTTCGCCTGCACGCGGACCAACTTCTGGCCGCAGATGCCGATGCAGGCAAGAACGGCCCGGGACTCGTCGTCTTGGAGGCCTTCAACCGGGCACCCGCCGAGTCTTACCTGGTTCCGTGGCTGCAGACGCCGCGGCGCGCTATCGAGGTGCCGAGGTTGGCACAAGCCACGGTCGGCAGCGAAATCTTCCTGCCCCACGACGGCCTGTTCTTGGCCGCTACCGCGGCGTCCGGCGCAACGACCGCCCCTGT
Organism: Rhodococcus sp. P4_F5; assembly: GCF_056401315.1. Classification (NCBI taxonomy): domain Bacteria; kingdom Bacillati; phylum Actinomycetota; class Actinomycetes; order Mycobacteriales; family Nocardiaceae; genus Rhodococcus; species Rhodococcus sp. P4_F5. The sequence goes on from NZ_JBFUJP010000108.1 coordinate 11,559, forward strand.
CGGCCCTGACATTTGGAGCCACTGCGTGGCGATCGACGTCCCAGCCGCTCCCGGGCCGGGATTCGCTCTGCCGGAGCCCGAGGTCATCCTCGCACGCCGTACGATCGCCTCGACCCCGCCGCCGGTCTACACCGCCACCGACCGGGTGCGACGGGCAGTCGGCGACCGGTGGCCGATCGACGACGGTGTCCTCGGCGCAGCACGGCGATTTGGGACCGCACTGTCTCTATTCGAATCCCCGGACAGCCTGGACTCGGCGATTGTGGAATGYGTCGTGGTACCCGCCCTCGCCTCATCGATTTCCGGTCCGACACTCGATGACGCGATCGAGGCCCTGATCGACCGGCAGGCACCGGACCCCGGGACAAGGACCGCGACCTTACTCCGACTGGCACGACGCCATCAGCACCGATTCGCGTGATCCCAGATTCGCTGCGCATCGAGCAACTCGGCGATGGGCAGGCCATGCGTGCGCTGTCCTCGTCTCTGGGCCTCTCGCCCGACGCCTCACCGGAGGATGTCACGTACGAGGTTCTGCGGGCGGTGGCCTGGGCTTCCACTCGTGGGCGGATACCAGTGTCGACGCGGACGCTGCTCGACCGAGCGATGGACGCCCATGCAACATCCGCCCGCGACGCAACAGACGAGCGGGCCCTGCGTCGAATACTTCGCGGCCGCCTCGACATGCTGGCAGCGATCGGCGATCTCGCTCCTCTCGGCCGCGGCCGCTGGCTCTCGGCCCCTGGCTGTCTTGTGCGACTCGACGATTCGGACGATCTCCTCCTCGTCAGTGGCATCCCACTGCGACAACTGAACTCCACCGCGACAATTTGCTCGACCGGGCCGACCCGTACCCTCGATCGCCGCGCTGCAGACCTCCTCGACCTGCCCGTGATCGGCCTCGACGACTGGTCTCGCATACCTCGCCGACCGCTGGCAGCATGGACGCGAGAGCTTCTCGCCAGTGCGCCGACGCGTGGCGATTTCGCCGCCGATGCGTATACAACCCGGTACTACGCACCCGACCTGAGCGACGCTCATACATCACAGCAGCACCGCTGGATGATCCGCAATGCGCGACTGTCCGGCGTCCGGGTCGCCCGCGCCAATACGTTCGGACGCTGGACCGATTACGCAGTTGTCGGACTCGATGCCGGCCGGGTGATCGACGTTCGCGGCGTGAGTCTTCGGGATGTGCGACGACTGATGTACGGGCTGGACCAGCAGTACGGGCGCTCAACCACCGCGACGGTCACCACATTGGAGGCCGGCACACGGCTGCGACTAGGGAGTCCACTCCCCAATGCCGAAACCCGGGCGCTACTCGCGATGGGCAGCCTGCCCGAGAGCACCGGATGGATGATCCCTCGCCACACCCCGACAGTGCGCCACATGCTGGACGACCTCGGAATCAAACTCTCCGATACGCCCTGACGCTGTTGACCTCGAGCACCGATTCGATCTCCACCACCAGCTACTCTGCCCGCGGTGATGTGAATCGCTTTCCGGATCCCGGATCAGTTCGCTCAGGCGAGCTGGATGAGCTCCAGGTACTCCTGCGACCWGTGGTCCTCCTGGCCGTCGGGCAGCAGGATGACCCGCTCCGGGTTCAACGCCTCCGCCGCACCCGGGTCGTGCGTGACCAGCACCACCGCGC
>NZ_JBFUJP010000109.1:0-12720 GCF_056401315.1 Rhodococcus sp. P4_F5
CCTGGTCAAGGTGCACGCCGCGCGTTCGTCGCCTCCGGACCGATCATCTGGTCCGGGCTGCGCAGGGCTGCGAAAAGGTCAGCTGCCGAACGGAATCGACGAACTGCCGTCGCTGCTGCCGCCGGGCAGGAGACCCACCTGCATGACCTGCGGGGAGTCGATGACGGGGTGGGTGACGTCGAGCAGGCTCACGCAACCGCCGACCACGCCGTAGAGCCCCGCGGGAATGTCGTTGACCGTGTTGGTGACGGTCATTCCCGGCAGCGCGCCGAACAGCGACAGCACGTTGGAGACGTTCGGGTAGACCACGACGCCCGGGTCGAGCAGCTTGGTCGGGTCGGACACCACCGCCGGAACGTCCTTGGCGTTCACCACGAACGCCTGGCAGCCCGTGAGGCTCAGCAGGGTGTTCGGGTTGGTCAGCTTCATGGTGAGGCTGTTGCCCGACGACGTCGCGACGACGGTGGGCGGCGCAACGGTCGGGGCAGCTGACGCCGTCGCGGGCATTGCCATCGCCACGGCGGCCACCGTCGCTGCGGTGACGGCGACGCCGCCGCCGACCCGCGTGAGGCCCTTGCGGGTGAATGTCTGCATGGGGAGACCTTTCGAGTTCGTGCTCAACGGATTCCGGCTTCGCGGCGCTGCGGCCTGCGTCGTCGGAGAAGACGTGCAGAGCCTATTGCCTGCACGGATCCGGCTCGGTCGAAATCCACGGATTTCAAGATCAAATATGGCCCGCCCGTCGCCCGGCCGGATCCGGCGCGTGCGCCTATCGTTCGGGGATGAGCCTGTCTGCACCCGGGGCCGACACGACCCCGCCCGCCGCCGTGGACTCCGCCGGGGAGAGCACCCTCACCGTCATCCTGGCCTTCGGCGCGAATCTCGCCATCGCGATCGCGAAAACCGGTGCGGCCGCCGTCACCGGGTCGGCCTCGATGGTCGCCGAGGCCACCCACTCCTGGGCCGACACGGCCAACGAGGTGCTGCTGCTGATCGCCAACCGGCGGTCGCGACGCCCCGCCGACCGGACGCATCCGCTCGGCTTCGGCCGCGAGGCCTACGTGTGGTCGATGTTCGCCGCGTTGGGACTGTTCGCGCTCGGCGCCGGGGTGTCCATCACGCACGGCGTGCAGGAGCTGTTCCACGCCGAACCCGCCACCGACTTCGGCGTGGCCTACACGGTCCTGGGGATCTCGTTCGTGCTGGAGGCGGTCTCGTTCCGACAGGCGTACCGGCAGATCCGCCGCGAGGCGGCCGGCGCCGACCGCGACCTGCTCGAGCACGCCCTCAAGACCTCCGACCCCACGGTGCGCGCGGTGTTCGCCGAGGACGCCGCCGCGCTGATCGGGTTGGTGATCGCGTTTGTCGGCGTCCTGCTGCACCAGCTGACCGGCTCGCCCGTCCCGGACGCGATCGGGTCGATCGCGGTCGGCGTGCTGCTCGCGGTGATCGCGGGCATCCTGATCGACCGCAATCGCCGGTTCCTGATCGGCGAGGAGGCGTCACCGCAGCTGCGCGCGGCGGGCCTGGCGACCCTCCTCGAACTGCCCGAGGTGGACCGGGTGACGCTGCTCCGGATGGAGTACCTCGGACCCCGGCAGGTCTACCTGGTGGCGGGGGTGGACCTGGCCGGGGACTTCGCCGAGCACACCGTCGCGGAGATCCTGCGGGACCTCGAGTCCCGGCTCGAGCGGCATGAGCACGTCCTGAAGGCGGTGCTCACCCTGTCCACGAGCGACGAACCCAGTCTGACGGCCTGACCAGGACTCAGATGTACATGGCCGGGTCGATGTAGCTGGTCGGGTCCACCAACTGCTCGTGCTGCCTGCCGCTGCGATGACGGACGGTGGCCGGGATGCCGGTGGCGATCGAATCCACGGGGACGTCGCGGGTCACCACCGCATTCGCGCCGATCGCGCTGTCGTCCCCGACGACCACCGGACCGAGCACCTTCGCGCCCGCCCCGATGGTCACCCGGTTGCCGATCGTCGGGTGCCGCTTGGTCTTGGCCAGCGACCGCCCACCGAGCGTGACGCCGTGGTAGAGCATCACGTCGTCGCCGATCTCGGTGGTCTCCCCGATCACCACACCCATGCCGTGGTCGATGAAGAACCGCCGGCCGATCGTCGCACCGGGATGGATCTCGACGCCGGTGAGGAACCGGGTGAACTGGGCCAGCACCCGCGCCGGACCGCGCAACGCGGGCACCGCCCACATGCGGTGCGCGACCCGGTGCGCCCAGATGGCATGCAGGCCCGAGTAGACGACCGCGTTCTCGAGGTTGCTGCGCGCGGCCGGATCGTGGCCGCGCGCGGCCTTCAGGTCCTCGCGAACCGTGCGCAGCACTCCCACGACCGTCAGTCCCGAATGTGTTCGAACAGCGGGGTGGAGATGTAGCGCTCGCCGAAGTCGGGCACCACCACCACGATCAGCTTCCCCGCGTTCTCCGGGCGCTTCGCCAGCTGCAGCGCACCCCACACGTTGGCGCCGGCCGAGATGCCGCCGAGGATGCCCTCGACGGTGCCGAGGTCACGCGCGGTGCGGATCGCGTCGTCGAGTTCGACGTCGATGATCTCGTCGTAGATGTCGCGGTCGAGGATGTCGGGCACGAAGTTCGCGCCGAGGCCCTGGATCTTGTGCGGGCCGGGCTGGCCGCCGGTGAGGATCGGCGAGTCGGCCGGCTCGACGCCGACGATCTGCACGCCGGGCTTGCGCTCCTTGAGGGTGCGGCCGACGCCGGTGAGGGTGCCGCCGGTCCCGATGCCCGCGACAAAGATGTCGACCTCGCCGTCGGTGTCGGCCCAGATCTCCTCACCGGTGGTGCGCTGGTGGATCGCCGGGTTGGCCGGGTTCGCGAACTGGCGGGCCAGCACGGCGTTCGCGGTCTGCGCGACGATCTCCTCGGCCTTCTTGACCGCGCCGGCCATGCCCTCGGCACCCGGGGTGAGGACGATCTCCGCGCCGTACGCGCGCAGCATCACCCGACGCTCGGTGGACATCGTCTCCGGCATCGTGAGGATCACCTTGTAGCCACGCGCGGCCGCGACCATGGCCAGGGCGATGCCGGTGTTACCCGACGTGCCCTCGACGATGGTGCCGCCGGGCTTGAGCTCGCCCGCGGCCTCGGCGGCGTCGACGATCGCGACGCCGATCCGGTCCTTGACGCTGTTGGCCGGGTTGTAGAACTCCAGCTTGGCAACCACCTGGGCCTGCGCCCCGGCGGTCACCCGGTTCAGTCGCACCAGCGGGGTGCGTCCGACCAGTTCGGTGACGTTTTCGTAGATCTGAGTCATGGCAGGTCCTCACTGACGCGGCAGCGCCGGGTCTCGCGGTCGTTGCGTGTATTGCACCACTGCCCGCGCAGACCGCTGTGCCCGGCCCGGTTTTCAGCGCCCCCGAAACGACCGAATGTCGCATTCGTTCAGCTGAACTGAACGAATGCGACATTCGGTCAAACGGTTGTGCGAGGGGCGATCAGCCCAGGCGGCCCTTGAGCGCCTCGAACTCGTCGCGGATGCCCGACGGCACCTTCTCGCCGAGGAACTCGAACCACTCCTCGATCAGCGGCAGTTCCTTCTTCCACTCGTCGACGTCGACGGCCAGCGCCTCCTCGACGTCGGCTGCGTCCACGTCGAGACCCGTCAGCTCCAGGTCCGCGGCGGTCGGGACGAAGCCGATCGGCGTGGACTGCGCGCCGCCCTTGTGCTCGATGCGGTCGATGATCCACTTGAGCACGCGGGAGTTCTCACCGAAACCGGGCCACAGGAACCGGCCGTCGTCGCCGCGACGGAACCAGTTCACGTAAAAGATCTTCGGCAGCTTCGACGAGTCCGCGTTCTTGCCGAGGGTGATCCAGTGGTTCAGGTAGTCACCGGCGTTGTAGCCGATGAACGGGATCATCGCCATCGGGTCACGACGCACGGTGCCGACCGCACCCTCGGCCGCGGCGGTCTGCTCGGAGGACAGCGTCGCGCCGAGGAAGGTGCCGTGCTGCCAGTCGAAGGACTCGCTGACCAGCGGGACGGTCGTCTTGCGACGGCCGCCGAACAGGATCGCCGAGATCGGCACGCCCTGCGGGTCGTCCCACTCGGGGGCCAGGATCGGGCACTGCGACATCGGGGTGCAGTAGCGCGAGTTCGGGTGGGCGGCCTTCTCGCCGGACTCGGGCGTCCAGTCGTTGCCCTTCCAGTCGATCAGGTGCTCGGGAGTGCCCTCGAGGCCCTCCCACCACACGTCGCCGTCGTCGGTCTGGCCGACGTTGGTGTACAGCGAGTTACCCGCCTCGAGCGTCTTCATCGCGTTGGGGTTCGAGCCGTAGTTGGTGCCCGGCGCGACGCCGAAGAAGCCGAACTCCGGGTTCACGGCGTAGAGGCGGCCGTCCTCACCGAATCGCATCCACGCGATGTCGTCGCCGAGGGTCTCGGCGCGCCAGCCGGGGATGGTCGGCTGGATCATCGCGAGGTTGGTCTTGCCGCACGCGGACGGGAAGGCCGCGGCGACGTAGTACGCCTTGTCCTCGGGGGAGATCAGCTTGAGGATCAGCATGTGCTCGGCCAGCCAGCCCTCGTCGTGGGCCATGGCCGACGCGATACGCAGCGAGTAGCACTTCTTGCCCAGGAGCGCGTTTCCGCCGTAGCCGGAGCCGAAGCTCCAGATCTCGCGATCCTCCGGGAAGTGGGTGATGTACTTGGTGTCGTTGCACGGCCACGGCACGTCGGCCTGGCCCTCGGCGAGCGGCGCGCCCACGGAGTGCAGTGCCTTGACGAACGGCTTGTCGGTGCCGAGCTTCTCGAGCGCCGCGGTGCCCATGCGGGTCATGATGCGCATCGAGACGACGACGTACTCGGAGTCGGTGATCTCGACGCCCAGCTTCGGGTCGTCGGCACCGAGCGGGCCCATGCAGAACGGGACCACGTACATGGTGCGGCCACGCATGCAGCCGCGGTAGAGACCGGTCATCAGCGACCGCATCTCCGCCGGATCCATCCAGTTGTTGGTCGGGCCGGCGTCGATCTCCTCGCGCGAGCAGATGTAGGTGCGCGACTCGACCCGGGCCACGTCCGACGGGTCGGAGTTGCCGACGAACGAGTTCGGCTTCTTCTCGTCGTTGAGCCGGGTGAACGTGCCGGCCTGCACCAGCTTGTCGGTGAGGCGGTCCCACTCCTCGTCCGAGCCGTCCGCGAAGACGACGCGGTCCGGCTGGGTGAGCTCGGCAACCTCTTGCACCCAGGCGAGCAGCTCGCCGTGCTCGGTGGGCGTGCCGTCAGTTCCGTTCAGACCTGGAATGGTCGCTGAGGTCATCAAACTCTCCCTGGGGTGTGCCGGAATCGGATCCTCCGCGGGCGCGGCCTGGTGGCCGCGCGCGGTCGTACCGATTGCCCCCTCTCGGCGGGGTGCATCCCGCTGCTCCGTCGACGCATAGCGAAAACGGAGGACACGGGCGCCGGGTGTCCTACATAAGAGGTTAACGCCGCCTGCATCCGTACAGGCAATCGGGTCTTGTCCGATCAGTCACAGGACCGATTCAGTGACATCCGCCTGCTGCGATGCCTGCCACCACAGACAAACGGACACCTCCGTCGGGCGACCCGGGACCGGCGCCCGAGGGCGTCCGATCCGCGGCGGGAGGGGACCCTCCCGGCCACCCGACGGAGGTGTCCGTTACTTAGCTGTCCGACGCACGCGCCGTCAGACGTTCACACGGCAGACGGGACCTAGCTGCCGTTCTCGAGCACCTTGGTGATCGTGTCGCCGAGGACGTCGCTGACCGAGCCGGTGGAGGAGAGCTGGCCCTCCGAGGAGCCGAGGCCGGCTCCGTCCATGCTGCCGGTGACGGCCTCGCCCGGGTTGGGCAGGCGGACGGTGAAGCAGGCGGTCAGGTTCGGCATCTCGTTGCTGACGCCGACGGTGCCCGCGACGCCCGTGCCGCGGCTGGTGACCTGGCTGCCGGGGACGGCGTTGTCGGGAACCTTGTAGGTGGTCTTGAGCGTGACCGGGTTGCCGGAGTTGACGAACCACCCGGTGCCGGTGACCTTGTAGCCGTCACCGTTCGGGGTCATGGTGACGGCTTCCTCGTGCTGCCCGGTCGGGATGCTCACGGTGTAGGCCGTGAGCGTGGCCGAGACCGGCGCACCGAACCCGACCGGCGGGATGTCGTTGATCGTGTTGACGTAGGGGTTGCCGATTCCGGTGGTGCCGACGACCGTCTTGTAGGTGACCAGCGAGCCCGCGGAGGCGTGGCTGATCTCCTCGCCTGCGGCGTTGGTGACGGTCTTGTTGTAGGTGTGGGTGATGCCCCAGGTGCTGATGTCGTTCTTGGTGGCCTGGCTCGACGAGGAGCAGGTCGCGGCACTCGCCACACCGGCACCAATGGTCACGCCGGCGGTCACACCGCCCGCGACGAGGGCAGCGGAGGCTGCGACGGCGGCGATGCGGCGCATCGGGGTACGAGACATGTAGATCTCCATTTCGATCATTCACATGGCGCCGGGCCCCCCGGGCACGGAGCCTTCTCCGAAGTGTTAAACGAGTGACTCAAGCCACACCAGTTGTTTATACGGACGTCCGTCCCACTTCACAACGTTTCCCCGAAACCCGCCGGTTAATAGTTGGCGAATTCACATGAAACCGGGCATCTCCCCACCCACCGTTCCCCCATGGCCCCCGAAACCGGCCGTCTACAGCCGACCGTGATCGGTCCGTTCCCACCGCAACGAGCCGTCGGGCTGTCGGTGCGCCTGCCAGGCCGAGTACTCGCCGTCCGCCTCGACCGACGTCACGTGGTCGGCGTACCCGTCCCCGTCCAGATCCGACGCCACCAGCGCCGCGTCGCCGTCCGCGTAGGCCCGGGTGTCGAGGACCCCGTCCCCGTCGAGGTCGACGGTCGGGTCGTGCAGGGCCCACTCCCCCGGATCCGTGTCGACCGGGTTCTCGCCCAACCCGTGCGCGCACAGCAACATGTCGTCCTGCATCATCGCGGGTCCTTCCGCCACCTGGCCCGGCCTCGTCGAAACCGGCTGCTAGGAGGTTGGACGCACCGCCGGCGCCGGCGGTTCCCGTCCCGCCGTCCGCCCCAGCGCGCGGTCGAGCACCGCCAGGTCACGCTCGCAGGCCGACCGTCGCGCCGACGTCCGTTGCGCGTGCTCCCGCAGTCGCCGGTCCAGCGTGGCCAGTCGTTCGTCCGTCGAGCGCACCAGGCTGCGGTGCCCGGCCAGCACCTGACCGGCGATCCGGGCCTCGGCGTCCACCAGTTGCGCCAGGACCCGCTGTTCGAGGCCGGACCGGACCTGGGCGAGGGCATCGGTGGTCCACGACCGCAGGTGCGCACGATCCGCGGCGAGGCCCCGCGTGCGGGCCAGCCACCACGCCGCCAGGGCGCCGACCAGCAGCGTGACTGGGATGCTGGCCAGGTCCAGGGTCGGCACCATCGACAGCGGCGCCACCAGCAGTCGGCCGAGGCCCAGCCCGGCGGACGCCCCGACCGCGATCATCAACCGGTCCTCCACGCCCCGGTGTCGCGGCTGCGGCGGATCCAACGCCGGGAGGCGTCCTGCCGGGTTGTCGTCCGCGCTCGCCGGGTGGTCCGGCCCCAGGACCTCCGCCGCCATCCCCAGGAGCCGCTCGGCCGTCGTCGCGTCGACCGAGTCGGCGAGTCCGACGAACTCCGCTCGCAGGTGGTCGGGGAACACCCCCGCCGCGGCCCGGTCGCCGCGATCGAGCGTGGTCCTCGCCGCGACCCCCACCTCCCGGACCCGGCTGCCGACCTCGTGCAGCAGGTCCACCCGCGCCAACGCCACCAGCCGGCGCAGCGTCGCCGCCGCGTCGGCGCGCCCACCGTCGCGGTCCGCGATCACCGCCGCACGCTGCGCCCGCAGGTCGGTCGCCGTCGCGTCGTGGTCCAGTGTCGACGCGGCGGCCCGCACCAGCTCCCGGGTCTGCTCCACCGCGACTCCAGCGCGGCGGCGCATCCACACGTCCCGCTGCGGGGCACCACGCAGGGCTTCGAGCAGCGCCCCACGCAATTCCGAGATCCCGGCCCCGTCGCCGTCGGGCGGCGCCGACACCGGGTGGATGGGTGCGCCGGCGAACCGGGGCGCGTGTTCGGCGAGCAGTGCGGCGTCGCGGCGCAGCACCGAATCCCACCCCGCGTGGACGTCCGTCTTGGTCAGCGCGAACACCGCCCGTTCCAGACCGTCGAGCAGCGCCAACTCCTCCCGGCCGAGCGGGGCCGCCGAGTCGAGCACCACGAGCGTGACGCCGGCCGGGCGCGTCGGGTCTCCGGTGTAGTCCGGCGCGGGTGCGTCCGGCTCCGCGTCCGCCCGCAAGCGCGCGGTCAGGGCCCCGCGACCGCTGCCGCGTGGGCCGAGCACCAGCACCGTCGGCCGGTCGACGCCCGCCGTGCCGGTCTGCAGACCCGTCAGCGCCGCCGGATTCCAGCGCCGCAGCACGTCCGCCGTGTCCCGGTCGAGTGGTTCCGCCGGCCGTTCAGACACGGCCGGCCCACCGCTCCCAGTCCCGCACGTGGTCGCGATGGCGGGCCAGCGCCGCGCGGACGCCCTCGTCGGCGCCGTCGGCCTGGAGCCGGCCCCGCCAGTACCCGGCCGCCGCCAACGGGTCTCCCGGAGGTTCCCCAATGTCACATCGGGTTCCGTGGGGCTCCCCGATGTGACATTGGGGAACGCGCGGGTGGGGTCCGGCGGCGACCGCGCCCAGTCGCACGCCCTCGTCGGCGCCCAGATACGCCTCGACCCGGTCCCGGACCGCGGCGACGCCGGTGAGTCCGCGCAGCACCGACAGCAGCGCGGCCGCCCGCTCCGCTCGCACCTCGTCGATCAGACCCCGCACGACCGCCCGCAACGGGTCGACGCCCGCCCCGGCCGGTCCCACGCCCGCGGCGACCGGCAGGCACTCGAGCCCCAGCTCCGCGCCGCCGCTCACCGCGACCGCCGCGGGATCGGTGAGCGCATCCGCCTTGTTGAGCACGGCCAGCACCCGGGCCGGAGCGGCTCGGACCGCAACCAGGTCCACCGGTCGCGGCGGACCGCACAGCACCAGCACCACCAGGTCCCCGGTCAGCGCCGGGTCCGCCGCCCCGGGAACGTCCCACGCGTCGGTCTCCGCGAATCCGACGCCGCCGACTCCGCCTGCGGCGGCAAGCACCGCGAGCACCGCCGACCGCCCCACCCCGGCGCGGCCGGTGACCTGAACGTCGATCCCGCGCCGCTGCGCCCGGACCGCGGCATCGAGCGTGACGGCGGCGCCGACGTCGGCTCGCCGGACCGCCAGGCGCAACCCGTCGAGCGCCCTGCCGTCCCATGAAGCCCCGCCGTCCCACGAACCAGCGCCGCCCGCCCCGCCGTGCTCCCCCGTCGACGCCACAGCGTCACCCCCGCCCAAGAAACGAACAGATCCCCCGCGGGCGGCTCCCCTCTCGACACCGGCCCGAGGCACCGATGATCGCAGTTCCCGGCCTCTCGCGCGGCAACTATGCGGTGCGGATCGCGCCGATCCGGCGCGCCGAAAGTGTGAGGTACGCCGAGTCTCGCATTTCGTCCCGACAGCAAACGCACTGTTCCAGGCGTTGCAAGGGGCCAGGCAGGGCGCACAGGATCGAGAAAGTCTCAACCGTGACTTCAGACCCAGCTGCCAGAAACCACGGTCATGCGTGACAATGGTGCGGTGAATGACGCTGAACCCAGGGTGACAGGGCCCGCAGAACAAGGCTCCCGTCTGTATCCCCGGGTGACAAGTTTCCGCTCGCGCCGAGGCGCGCTGACCGATTCCCAGCAGTTGACCTGGGACCGGCTGTGGCCGGTGATCGGTGCCGACGTCTCGGACGAGCCACTGGACACCGCGGCCTGGTTCGGCCGTGACGCCCCGACCGTCATCGAGATCGGCTGCGGCACCGGCACCGCGACCACCGCGATGGCCAAGGCCGAGCCGCACGTGAACTTGCTGGCAGTCGAGGTGTACCGCCCCGGCCTCGCCCAGTTGCTGCAGGCCATCGAGCGCGAGTCGATCCCGAACATCCGGGTGCTGCGTGGCGACGCGATGGACGTGCTGGAGAACATGCTGGCCGCCGAGTCGCTGACCGGCGCGCGGGTCTTCTTCCCCGACCCGTGGCCCAAGGCCCGCCACCACAAGCGACGGCTGCTGCAGGCGCCGACGTTCAAGCTGATCGCCGAGAAGCTGATGCCCGGCGGCGTGCTGCACGTGGCCACCGACCACGCCGAGTACGCCGAGTGGATCGCGGAGACCGGTGACGCGGAGCCGCTGCTGACCCGGCTGAGCTGGGAGGAGCTGGCACAGGGTGCGGCGGAGTCGCCGATGACCCACGAACGTCCGGTCACCAAGTTCGAAGACAAGGCGCACCGCGTCGGCCGGCCGATCACGGAACTGATCTGGGGAAAGGTCCGAGGATGAGCGTGAGCGAGCGGTTGCCCGACACCGAGCCGGGGGCCGTCGCGCCCACAGGAGAGGTCCGCCAGCCGAAGCGCGTGCTGCTGGTCTGGGACGCACCGAACCTGGACATGGGCCTCGGCGCCATCCTCGGAGGCCGGCCCACCGCCGCGTACCGCCCCCGCTTCGACGCGCTCGGACGCTGGCTGCTCAGCCGGACCGCCGAACTCTCCGGCACCAGCGGCGTGCGGCTCGAGCCCGAGGCGACGGTGTTCACCAACATCGCCCAGGGCAGCGCCGACGTCGTCCGTCCCTGGGTCGAGGCCCTGCGCAACGTCGGTTTCGCGGTGTTCGCCAAGCCCAAGGTCGACGAGGACAGCGACGTCGACGACGACATGCTGGCCCACATCGCACTGCGCGCCCGGGACGGTGGTCTGGCGGGCATCATGGTCGCGTCCGCCGACGGCCAGGCCTTCCGCCAGCCGCTCGAGGACATCGCCGCGACCGGCGTGCCCGTACAGGTCCTCGGCTTCCGCGAGCACGCCAGCTGGGCGGTCGCCTCGGAGATCCTCGAGTTCATCGACCTCGAGGACATCAACGGGGTGTTCCGCGAGCCGCTGCCGCGGGTGAGCCTCGACTCCCTGCCCGACGAGGGCGCCTGGCTGCAGCCGTTCCGACCACTGTCCGCTCTGTTGCTCGGGCGTCAAGGAGTCCAATAGTGTTCGACAGCTGGGGTCGCCTGGTCTACCGCCTCCGATACACGGTCATCGGGGTGATGGTTGCGCTGCTGCTCGGCCTGGGGGCGTACGGACTCGGCTTGGAGAACAACCTCAGCCAGAGCGGATGGGACGACCCGGGATCCGAGTCGGTCGCGGCCGCGAAGCTCGCGGACGGCACCTTCGGACGCGACACCAAGGCCGACGTGGTCGCGCTGTACACCGCGCCCGAGGGCAAGACGGTCGACGACCCCGCCTTCGGGGCGAAGATCACCCAGAACCTGGACCAGTTGGTCCAGAACAACCCGGACAAGATCCTCGCCGTCAACGGCAGCTACTGGCAGACCAAACTCGCCGCGCTGGCGGACCCCAGCAAGACCCACGCGATCGCCAGCGTCGGCATCGCCGGCGCCAACGACACCGAGGTCGCGGCGAACTTCAAGGCTGTTCGCGACCAGTTCTACATCGACGGCGTGGACGTGCAACTGGCCGGCCTGCAGCCGGTCACCAGCACGCTCAACGACACCATGGCCAACGACGTGCACCGGATGGAGATCCTGGCCATCCCCGCGGTCGGGATCCTGCTGTTCTTCATCTTCGGCGGCGTCGTCGCCGCCGCGTTGCCACTGATCGTCGGCGGCCTGACCGTCATCGCCGCCAACGGCGTGGTCAAGCTGATCACCGGATTCACCGAGGTCAACGGGTTCGTCGTGCCGGTGGTCTCGCTGATCGGCCTCGGCCTGGCCATCGACTACGGCCTGTTCATGGTCAGTCGGTTCCGCGAGGAGATCGCGGAGGGCTACAGCACCGCCGATGCCGTGCGACGGACCGTGATGACAGCCGGGCGCACCGTCATCTTCTCCGCGACGATGATCGTCGCCAGCCTCGGCGGCCTGCTCATCTTCCCGCAGGGCTTCCTCAAGTCGGTCGCGTACGGCGCCATCGCCGCGGTCATCCTCGCCGCGGTGGTGTCGGTGACCGTGCTGCCCGCCATCCTCGCCATCCTCGGCCGCCGGGTGGACGCGCTCGGCCTGAAGTGGATGCGCAAGACCAAGACCACCGACGAGATCGAGGACAGTTTCTGGGGCCGGCTGACCCAGTGGGTGATGAAGCATCCGGTCAAGGTCGCCATCCCGATCGTGGTCGGTCTGCTGCTGCTCACCCTCCCGATCGCGGGCATCAAGTTCGGCGGGATCAACGAGACCTACCTGCCCCCGGACAACACGACCCGCGTCGCCCAGGAACAGTTCGACGAGCTGTTCCCCAATTCCCGGACCGAGCCGATCAAGCTCGTGGTCTCCGGCGCCGACAGCTCCGAGCTGGGGAAGATCGTCAAGACCGCTAGCGACGCGCCCGGGCTGGTCGAGAAGTTCAGCGTGAACAACCCCACCAAGAACGGCGTGACGGTCCTCAAGGCCGGCCTGGTGGACCGCAACGACTCGGCGTCGACCATCGACTACCTACGCTCGATGAGCGTGCCCGACGGGGTGCAGATGCTGGTCGGCGGTACGCCGGCCATCGAGCAGGACTCGATCGGGGCGCTGCTGGACAGCCTGCCGCTGATGGTGACGATGGTGGTGCTGCTGACCACGCTGCTGATGTTCCT
>NZ_JBFUJP010000110.1:0-12965 GCF_056401315.1 Rhodococcus sp. P4_F5
CCGCGGTGGGGGACGGGCCCGCCGCGGCGCGCGAGCTCCGCCGCGGCGCCGATCTCGTCGGCGCCTACGAGTCCCGGCCCCCGCACGCGCTCGACGTCAGCGGCCTGTGCGCCTGGGCCGTCCACCTGGCCGACGAACTCGAAGGCGGTACCCCCGTGACGACCGTGCCCCTGCCGCGACTGAGGATGCCGTGATGGCCGCCAAGAGTGCAGGCGCCGCAGTCGAACTCGACGTGGACGGCATCGCGGTCCGGCTGTCGAGCCCCGACAAGATCTACTTTCCGCAGCTCGGCGCCGACGGCGGGACCAAGCGGCACCTGGTGGAGTACTACCGGACCATCGCGCTCTACGAGGGCGGCGGCATCATGACCGCGCTGCGCGACCGGCCGACCCACCTGCAGCGGTTCCCGGACGGCATCGAGGGCGAGGAGATCTACCAGAAGCGGATCCCCGCGAAGCGGCCCGAGTACGTGGGCACCTGCACCGTCACCAACCCGAACGGTCGGACCGCCGACGCGCTGCTGGTGCGCAGCCCCGCCGACATCGTGTGGGCCGCGCAGATGGGCAACGTGACCTTCCATCCGTGGCCGGTGCGCTCGGCCGACCCGGACCGGCCCGACGAGCTGCGCATCGACCTCGACCCGCAGCCCGGCACCGGGTTCGCCGAGGCCCGGGCGGTGGCGTTGGACGTGCTCGCGCCGCTGCTCGACGAGCTGGGCCTGGTCGGCTACCCCAAGACGTCCGGCGGCCGGGGCGTGCACGTCTACGTCCGGATCGAGCCGCGCTGGGACTTCATCGAGGTGCGGCGCGCCGTCATCGCGCTGGCCCGTGAGGTCGAACGCCGGGACCCCACGCGGGTGACGACCGCCTGGTGGAAGGAAGAGCGCGGCGCGCGGATCTTCGTGGACTTCAACCAGACCGCGCGGGACAAGACGGTCGCGTCGGCGTACTCGGTGCGCAAGACCCCGCGGGCGACGGTGTCGACGCCGGTGACCTGGGCCGAGCTCGCGGACGTCGAGCCGGACGACTTCACCATCGCGACGGTGCCGGACCTGGTGGCCCGGCGGGGCGACCCGGCCGCCGGCATCGACGCCGTCGTGCACTCGCTCGACGGGCTGCTGGAGATGGCCGAGCGGGATGCGTCGAACGGTCTCGGGGACATGCCGTACCCCCCGCAGTACCCGAAGATGCCGGGCGAGCCGAAGCGGGTGCAGCCGAGCCGGGACAGGGACCTGACCGGGCAGGACAAGGCCTCGAAGCACTGACGAACTACCGCCCGCCGGGAGCCGGGGCCACAGTCGGGGAGATCAAGGCGTGGAGTGCGGCGGCACCCTCGAGGAGAGCCCTCGACCGGGCGTCGATGCTCGCGCCCCGGGCGGCCAGTGTGGCCGATACTTCGTCCCACCGCTCGACGCGTCGCAGCTGCGGCAGCAAGGCCTGGAGCGGCGCGATGCGGTAGCCGGCCATCCGGAGCTGATGGACGATTCGTGCGTCCCGCACGTCGCCGGGGAGGTACCGCCGCGGGGCCCGCGGGGAGTCGCGACGGGGAACGACGAGGCCTTCCGCGTCCCAGTGCCGCAACGTCGAGGGGCGCACACCCAGCGCGGTTGCGAGTTCGGCGATGCTCATCGCGTCCGACGGGCGGACGTCGTCGATGGGTTCCTCGGAAATTGCCGAGGCCGCCCGCTCGGCCAGCGCGAGTTCCCGCCGCTCCGTGTGGAGCCGGGCGTGCGCCGCGTCGAGCAGGGCGAGCAGGCCCGAAGTGCGGTGTGCCTGCGCCGCGCGCATGATCTCCTTGGCCTCGATCGGCCCGGTGCCGTCCGCCAGGGCGCGGTAGGCCAGTGCGGAACGCAGATGCGTCTCGTCGTAGATCCGGTATCCCGCGTCGGTGCGTCCGGCCGGCGGCAGCACGCCGTCCCGTTCGAGATTGCGCACCTGCTGGACGGAGTACCCGGCCCGGCGCGCGACATCGATCGTCCGGATTCCGGCCGACTTGCGACTTCCCACCMGTCCACCCTGGTGTATCTGGGCCAAAGTCTCCACAAGCACATGAATGAAAAGCTGGAACACATGAGCATCGAAGAAATCATCGAGTTCCTCGACGGCCTCGGCGGGGTTCTCGCCCTCCGGCCTACGCCCGGTGACGGTTCGCCGGAGGTCAGTTGGGGCGACACGTTCTTCTACTACGCACCCGACGGCGAGGTTCCCACGACGACCCAGCCGTTCGCGACGATCGTGACGAAGGACTACCCGGGCGACGAGCGATCGCGCCTCAACCGCCCGGACACCTTCCGGCTGAATCTCTTCGCCGGCACGGACGCCTTCGTCGGTCGGACAGGCCTGAGGCCGCGCGACGCCACCATGAGCGAGGTCGACCCGAGCGTGGCCGACACGGTGATGCCGCACCCCGTCTACGGCACGCTGGGCTGGCTGGCGTGGTGAATCCGGGGTCGCGGACGGAGCCGGCGATCCGTGAACTGCTGGGCAGTGCACATCATCTGGCCCGCTCGGGGTACGAGCGGCGGGCACAACCGCGGCAGCAGTGACCCGCCGCGCCGGAGCGGTCAGCCTTCGCCGACGAAGTCCAGGACCAACCGGTTCACGGTCTCGGGCTGCTCCAGGTGCAGGAAGTGGCCCGCGCGCGGAATCCGTGCCACCCGGCCGCCGGGTGGCAGCACTGCCTGCACGCGATCCGCGTAGCGCGGCGTCATGCAGCCGTCGTCGTCGCCGTGGAGGTAGAGCATCGGCACCGTCGGTGCCTGCAGGAGGGCCGACTGCCAGTGGCGGTAACGCGCCGGAGGCCGGGGGACGGGGCGCAGCGCGGCGCGGTAGTAGCCGAGGGCCGCGGTCCGGCTTGCGGTCGACTCCAGTGCCGCCGCAACATGTTCGAGGTCCTCGCCGGCGTCGTAGCCCGGCGACCAGCGGCGCCAAAGGTGGGGGATCAGCCGGTCGAGTGAGCGTTCCGACACCCGGGGCAGCTGGTTGAACAGCAGGTACCAACTTCTCGGCAGCTGGGTGGCCAGGAGCCGGGGCACGGCGAGGAGCTCCGACGGGGACCGGCGCGGGACGAATGCGGGCGCCGGTGGCACGGCCATCGACACCACGCGACCGAACGGCGAATCGCGATGTGCTGCCAGCCCGTTCGACGTCACGGATCCCCAGTCGTGCCCGATGAGGACGGCCGAATCGTCGGCGTCGACGGCAGTGTGGATTCCCACGGCGTCGTCCATCAGTGCGCCGATGTGGTAGCTGCCGTCGGAGGGGATCGACGACGGCGCGTAGCCGCGGGTGAACGGTGCGATCGCCCGCCAGCCGCGCTCGCCCAGGGCCGGGCCGAGATGCCGCCACGTCCACGCCGTGTCGGGATATCCGTGCAGGCACAATGCGAGCGGACCGCCGCGCGGACCCCATTCGAGTGTCGACAGCGACACCGTCTCGAGGTCGATCCGGCCTTCGCGGGGGGCGCTCATCACTGCACGGTAAACCACGCGCCGCGGCCGGTTCGGGCCGAAGCCGTTTGCCACCCTGAGTAACAGCTTTCCGGCCCCTCGGCGTGCCCGTCGACAGTAGGCTCGCGGTACCCGCCCAGGCGCTCCGGCGACCGGGCGTCCCGCACACAGTCGGAGGTTGCGATGACGGACAGTCCTCTCGTCGGCAGCAATGAGGCCATCCTGCGAATAGGCAAGGACGTGTGGTGGTCGGTGGTGCTGCGCGGCGTGATCGCCGTGGTGTTCGGCATCGTCGCGATCGCCTGGCCCGCGGTGACCGTGCACGCGCTGGTATTCGTCGTCGGCATCTACTGGATCATCGACGGCCTGGTCACCGCGGCCCGTGCGATCGCGGCCCGGTCGGTCAGCCCGGGGTGGGTGTGGTGGTTGGTCGCCGCGCTGGTCTCCGTGGCCGCGGGCATCGCGGTCCTGGTGTGGCCCGAGATCACCGCGTTGGTCTTCGTGTACCTGGTGGGCTTCTGGGCGATCCTGATCGGCGTGCTCGAGGTGCTCGGTGCGTTCCAGGTGCGCGCGGCCGGCGGGGCGCACTGGGGCTGGCTGCTGCTGATCGGCGTGCTGGCGGTGGTCTTCGGCCTGGTGCTGGTGATCTTCCCCGGGGACGGCATCATCGGTCTGATCAAGCTGATCGGCGTGTTCGCGATCATCGAGGGTGTGCTGCTGCTGATCGCCGCCTGGCAGGTGCGTGCCGCGGCGAAACGCGCCGGCGTGGTGTGACGATGAGTGAGCGCACCGCCCGGATCCACCACCTCGACGAGATCACCCGGCCGCCGACACAGATGCACGTGGACCCGCGGTTCCTGCCGCTGGCCGACCGGTTCTTCGCGATGTACCGCCGCCCGCAGCACGGCGGCGGGGCCTTGTCGGCGTACCTGGACGGCGAACTGGTGCTGGACATCTGGGCCGGTTGGGCCGACCGCGACCGGCGCTGGACCCACGACACGATGGCGCTGTCGTTCTCCACCGGCAAGGGCGTCGCCAGCACCGTGGTGCACCGACTCGCGGAGCGCGGCGTGCTGTCCTACGACGAGCCGGTGGCGACCTACTGGCCGGAGTTCGCGGCGGCAGGCAAGGAGCGGATCACGGTCCGCGACGTGCTCACCCACCGCGCCGGACTGCACAAGGTCCGCGGCTTGGTCCCGGGCAAACGTGCGCTGCTGGACTACGACACGGTGGTCGCCGCACTGGCCGCGAGCCCGCCGGACCCCCGGCGGCTGTCCGGGCCGGGGTACCACGCGGTGACATTCGGCTGGATCGTCGCGGAGATCGTGGCCCGCGCGTCCGGCCGTGAGTTCACGGACGTGGTGCGCACCGAGATCGCCGAACCGCTCGGGGCGGCGGACTTCTGGTATCGGGTGCCGGTGGAGAAGCGGGACCGGATCGCAAAACTGTTCCCGCACATCAACCCCGGCGGCATGCCGTGGGGTCCGACGTCGTCGGTGCTCACCCGGGTGCGCCCGCTGAACGGGCTCGCCGAGGCGGCCATGCCGGACGGCTTCGACGAACTGGTCCGGGATCCCGCCGTGCACGATGCGGTCATGCCGGGCTGGAACGGGGTGTTCACCGCACGGGCACTGGCCAGGATGTACGGCGCCATCGCGAACGGCGGGACGATCGACGGGCGAGAGTTCTTGCGGCCGGAGACGATTGCCCAGATGGGGACCGTCCAGACCCGTCGTCGCGATTACGTCCTCGGGGGCGCGCCGGTGAACTGGCGGCTCGGGTACCACCCGGTCTTCGTCGCCACCCCGGTCCAGCCGCGGTACGCGTTCGGGCACTACGGCGTCGGCGGCTCCGGCGGGTACGCGGACCCCGCGACCGGGTTGTCGTTGGGCTATGTCACCAACAGGATGGGCAGCGCGCTCACCGCACTGGGCGACCTGCGTCTGGCCCGTCTCGGTGCGAAGGCACAGGCGATCGCGGCTCGCCCGTAACCGCAGGCGCCGGCTCGGCCTTCGAGTTCCCAGCCCGCCACCGGCGTGGGACACCTGCGCAAATCGGACACCTGATTACCATGGGTAAGGAGTTTGAGGCGCTGTCGGCAGGAGGCCGTGTTCGTCGCGGCGGATCGGCGGCAGCCGAGCGACGGGGGCGAGATGGGTACCGAGACGACCGGGCGGGCGCGCTGGGCGGCGCGAATCGGGGCCGCACTGCTGGGGGCGGTGGCCGTCGGGGTCGTGGTGATCCCGCCGGCGCAGGCGGCACCGCTGTTCCCGGGTGGGCCTGAGGCGCCGACCCTGCCCCAGTGGCAGCTACCCGAGTTGCCGAAGCCCGAGTTGCCGGCGTTGTCGCTGCCGGCCGTTGAGTTGCCGACCGTCCCCGGGCTGCCCGTGCCGGTCTCGCCGGCGCCCGTGGAGCCGCCGGTGGGTCCTGCAAACTTCTCGGCGCCACGCCTCGACCCGTCCGAGGGCGAGGTCGTCGGCGTCGCGCAGCCGATCGTCATCCGGTTCGACGAGAGCATCGGCGACCGCGCCCAGGCCGAGCGGGCGGTCCCGATCACCAGCACCCCGAGGGTGGACGGCCACTTCTACTGGATCAGCGACAGCCAGGTCCGGTGGCGGCCGAATGCGTTCTGGCCGGCGAACGCCGACGTGGTGGTCGAGGCGGGCGGGGCGCGGTCGGCGTTCCGGATCGGCGACGCCCTGGTCGCGACGGCGGACGACAACACCAAGCAGATCGTGGTCACCCGCAACGGCGAGGTGGTCAGGGCGATGCCCACCTCGATGGGCAAGGCCGGTCACGAGACGCCCAACGGCACCTACATCGTCGGCGAGCGAGTGCGTGAGATGTACATGGACTCGTCCACCTACGGTGTTCCGGTGGAGTCGCCGGAGGGCTACCGGACCTACGTGGAGTACGCCACGCGCATCTCCTACAGCGGCATCTTCCTGCACGCGGCGCCGTGGTCGGTCGCGGATCAGGGCTACACGAACGTCAGTCACGGCTGCCTCAATGTCAGCACCGAGGACGGCCGGTGGTTCTTCGAGAATGCCAAGAAGGGCGACCCGGTGATCGTGTAGAACACCGCGGGCGGTGTCCTCGACGGCCGCGACGGACTGGGGGACTGGAACCGGTGAGGGTGGGGCGGAGCCCTAGTCTCGCGTAATGCCCGAGATCGTCATGTCGATGGCCTCGAGTGCCTCGGTCCGCGAGTAGCCCTCGTGCTCGAAGCTCTCCCAGCCGGTGAGCAGCGTCCACCACAACATCCTGCGGATCCAGCGGACCTGGAGTGCGCGGCCGATGGAGCCTTCCTGCTGGCCCCGCTCGATCAGGGTGATCAGGGGCGCGTCGATGGTGCCCAGACGGTCCCAGAACTCCTGGTTCGCCAGGGAGTGGGGATCGCCGAACACGAGTGTCAGGACGGGGCCGAGGTCGAAGCACTCGTGGCTCATCCGACGTAATGCGGCGTCGGCCGGCCCGTCGACGGGGCGGGCCCGATCCAGTGCCGCGCCGAGCTTGTCGAGTGCGTCCTGGCCGAGCGCGACCAGCAGGTCGGCGCGCTCTGGGTAGTAGCGATGCAGCGTGCTACGCCCGACCTCCGCCTCGGCGGCGATCTCTCCGAGCGACGCACCCGAGTTTCGGCCGAGGGTCTGGAATGCCGCGTCGAGGATCGCGCGGCGAGTCCGGGCCCGTGTGCCTGATTCGGTGGCGGAATCTATGGACATGGAATGACGGTAACAGCATTGAGATCCAATCTGGAACAAACCACGACATAAATGGGACATTGATGGTTCACTGATGGACATGACTGATTCGACGGCGCAGGAGTCCTGGCCGAACGTGCGACTGTTGTGGTCCTTCATTCGTCCGCACCGGGTGGCACTGTCGATCGGTCTGGTCCTGTCGTGCGCGTTCACCGCGGTCGGGCTCGYGTTGCCGATGATGATCAAGGTGGTTCTCGACACGCTGGGTACCGGTGGCGGGCTCGGCGGGCCGATCACCATCCTGGTGCTGCTGCTCCTTGCCGCCGGCAGCATCGGGTTCGTGCAGCTGAACCTGATGGGTTCGCTCGCCGCCCGGGTGGTGTTCGAGGCGCGGGAATCGATGGTGCGCAGCTACTTTCGTGCCACCGTGGCAAGCGTGACCAAGCGGCCGTCCGGTGAGCTGGTCACTCGCGTCACCTCGGACACCATGTTGCTGCGGGAGGCCACGTCCACGTCGCTGGTGGGCATTGTCAACGGAGTGGTGGCGATCGTCGGCACGCTGGTGATGATGGCGGTGCTCGACCTGGTCCTGCTGGGCACCATGGTGGGTGCCCTGGCGGTGGTGGGTGTGCTCGCGGCGGTGCTGATGCCGATGATCGGGAAGTCGCAGCGGAAGGTGCAGGAATCCGTGGGCCGACTCGGCGGCGTGCTCGAGGGTGCGCTTCGCGCGATCCGCACGGTGAAGTCCAGCCGGGCAGAGGATCGGGAGACCGAGCGGATCATCGTCGACGCCAAGGACTCGCAGCTGCACAGCGTGCGTGTCGCACGGATCTCCGCGGTGGTCTGGACCGTCGCCGGTGCGGGACTGCAGCTCGCCATCGTCGGAATCCTGGCCTTCGGGGCGTGGCGGGTCAGCACCGGCGCCCTGGCGGTGTCCGGTCTGGTCGCCTTCCTGATGTACGCGTTCATGATGATGATGCCGGTGACGGAGCTGACGCAGAACTTCACGCTCTTCCAGGCGGGGATCGCTGCGGCAGGACGGATCCGCGAGGTCCAGGCGATGGAGGCCGAAGAGCAGGACGAGGTCCAGGTCCGGCAGCTGCATGCCGCGCCGGACGTGCCGGTGCTCGAGCTTGTCGACGTCACCGCACGATATGCACCCGGCTCCGAACCGTCCCTGCGGGGGGTCAGTGCGAGCATCCCCGCGCGTGGCCACACCGCGATCGTCGGTCCGTCCGGAGCCGGTAAGACCACGGTGTTCTCGCTGTTGCTGCGCTTCCTCCACCCCGAGAGCGGCGAGATCCTGCTCGACGGCGTCCCGTTCTCGGAGATCTCGTACGAACAGGTGCGCTCGCGGCTGGCGTACGTAGAGCAGGAAACTCCCATCGTGCCGGGGACGATGCGTTCGAACCTGCTGTTCACCCACCCGGGGGCCAGCGAGGACGAGGTCTGGGAGGCATTGCGCGCGGTGCACCTCGAGGACATGGTCCGTGCGCTGGACGAGGGCTTGGACAGCGATGTGTCCGGCACCAGCATTTCCGGGGGCCAGCGGCAGCGAATCGCCGTGGCGCGGGCCATTGTCCGGCGCCCCGACGTGCTGCTGCTCGACGAGGCCACCGCCCAGGTGGACGGCCGCACCGAGGCCGCCATCCACGACGTGATCCGCGAACTGTCCAAGGACAGTGCTGTGGTGACCATCGCGCACCGGCTCTCCACCGTGATCGACGCGGACAGGATCCTGGTGATGGAGGACGGGCGGATTCGGGCCAGCGGCACCCATGCCGAGCTGTTGCGCTCCGACGCGCTGTACCGGGAACTGGTCGCGGCGCTTCGGATCAGCACGGCTGAGCCGATCGCCGTCTGACCGCCGCGCTGCACAATCGTCTCGTCTAGCTGCGGAAACGTTCTCGGCGGCGGTACCATCGGGCGATGGCAGGTGCCGTTTTCGAGCCGCCGGAACCCGCCGATGCTCGACGTCGGCGCGGTAAAAGGCTGCGAGCCACCGTCCGGCGGGAGGCACTCGGCGAGTGGTCACCGTCCGCCGACCGCCCCGACCCGACCGGCATCCTCGACCGGCAGAACGCCACCAGGGTGCCCGAGTTGGTGCCGCTGCGGTACCAGCGGATGCTGGCCTCGCCGTTCAGCTTCCTGCGGGGGTCGGCGGCGATCATGGCGTGGGACCTCGCACACGGGCCGCGCACCGACCTGATGGTCATGGCCTGCGGGGACGCCCACCTGGCGAACTTCGGACTCTTCGCCGGCCCGGACCGGCGACTGGTGTTCGACCTCAACGACTTCGACGAGGTGCATCGAGGCCCCTTCGAGTGGGACGTCAAGCGGCTCGCGGCGTCGGTGTTCGTCGCGTCCGTCGAGGACGGTCACGAACCTTGGGAGGCGCGCGCGGCCGCCCGGGTGGTGGGGCAGGCGTACCGGGAGACGATGGCGCGCGCGGCAGGCATGACCTCCCTAGACATCTGGTACGCACGGATCGAGGCGGACGCCCTGCGTGAACTGGTGCGGGAGATGGTCGGCTCCCGGCCGGTCGCCGCCACCGAGGCGGTGTTCGCGAAGGCGGAACGGCGCACCCCGCTGGACAACCTGGCACGGTTCGCGACCGTCACCAGCGAGGGCCTGCGGATCAAGGAGGATCCGCCGCTGGTGGTGCGGCTCCCGCACGACCGGCACGCCGAGGCGACCAAGCTGCTCTTCGACGCCTATGCCAACTACCTGGACACCCTCGCCAGCGACCGCCGTCAGCTGGTGGCGCGGTACCGCTTCCAGGACATCGCGCGCAAGGTAGTGGGGGTCGGGTCCGTCGGCACCATGTGCTTCATCGTGCTGTTCGTCGGGGACACCACCCAGGACCCACTGTTCCTGCAGATCAAGGAGGCACAGGAATCGGTGCTGGCGCCGTACGTCGAGGGCGTCGAGTACCGGGACCAGGGGCAGCGGGTGGTGGAGGGGCAGCGCCTGATCCAGAGTGCGAGCGACCCGTTCCTCGGCTGGTTCACCGGGACCGGTCCGCTGGGCCGCGACTTCTACGTTCGGCAGCTGCGGGACAAGAAGGGTGGCTTCGACATCAGCGTCATGCGGCCGGAGGGCATGCGGGTGTACGCGCGGGTGTGTGCGAGCGCGCTGGCCCGCGCCCACGCCCGCACCGGGGATCCGATTGCGATAGACGGGTACCTCGGCAGCGGGGCGGCGTTCGACGCGGCGATCGAGCGGTTCGCCGTCCGCTACGGCAAGCAGAACAGGCGGGACTACCGGAGGGTGCGCGCCGCGCGAGGTTGACGGGCGGACCGATCCGCCCGCCAACTCCGCACGAACACGACGGCTCCGCTACCAGATGCGCACGCGGAGTTCGGGTTCCAGGTAGAGGTCGTCGCCGGGCGTCACGTCGAACGCGTCGTGGAAGGTGTCCAGGTTGCGCACCACGCCGTTGCAGCGGAACTCCGGCGGCGAGTGCGGGTCGACGGCGAGGCGGCGCAGGGCCTCCTCGTTGCGGGCCTTGGTTCGCCACACCTGGGCCCACCCGAAGAACACCCGCTGCAGTCCGGTCAGCCCGTCGATCTCCGGGGCCTGCTTGCCGTCCAACGCGATCCGGTACGCCTCGAGTGCAATGGACAGCCCGCCCAGGTCGCCGATGTTCTCGCCGATGGTGAACTCTCCGTTGACCTTGTGGCCGGGCAGTGCCTTCGGCTCGAAGGCGTTGTACTGCTCGATCAGCGCGGTGGTGCGCTTGCCGAACTCGGTGCGGTCGTCGTCGGTCCACCAGTCGACCATGTTGCCGTCGCCGTCGTACTTGGCGCCCTGGTCGTCGAAGCCGTGCCCGATCTCGTGGCCGATCACCGCGCCGATCCCGCCGTAGTTGGCGGCGTCGTCGGCTTCCGCGTCGAAGAACGGCGGCTGCAGGATGGCTGCGGGGAAGACGATCTCGTTCATCCCGGGGTTGTAGTAGGCGTTGACGGTCTGCGGCGTCATGAACCACTCGTCACGGTCCACCGGGCCGCCGAGCTTGGCCAGGTCGCGGTCGTGCTCGGCGGCGTAACCGCGGCGGTAGTTGCCGACCAGGTCGTCGGCGGTGATCTGCAGCCCGGAGTAGTCGCGCCACTTGTCGGGGTAGCCGATCTTCGGGGTGAACTTCTCCAGCTTGGTCAGCGCGGCCTTGCGGGTCTCGGGTCCCATCCACTCCAGTTCGGAGATGTTGCGCCGGTACGCCTCCTGCAGGTTGGCGACCAGTTCCTGCATCCGTGCCTTGGCCTGGCCGGGGAAGTGCCGCTCCACGTACAGCTTGCCGACGGCCTCGCCGATCAGGTCCTGCACCAGCGTCACACCACGCTTCCACCGCTCGCGGTTCTCCTCCGCGCCGGTCAGGGTCCTGCCGTAGAAGTCGAAGTTCTCGGCGACCACGTCCTCGGTGAGATACGGTGCGCGCGAGTGGATCACCCGCCAGGCAGTCCACGCCTTCCAGTCCTCGAGCGGGCGCTCGGCCCACAGCGCGGTCATCGAGGCGAGGAAGCTGGGCTGGCGGACCACCAGCTCCGCGAACGTTTCCGTGGTGCCGCCGAGGCCGGAGACCCATGCGGCCCAGTCGAACCCGGGGTTCTCGGGGGCGAGGTCCGCAAACGTCACCAGGTTGTAGCTCAGCTCCGCGTCACGCCGCTTGACCACGTCCCAGTGGCCGGCCGCGATCGCGGTCTCGAGGTCGAGAATGCGCTGCGTGTCGCCGGCCGGGTCGGGTCTGCCGGCGAGGGCGAGCATGGCCTGCACGTGCGCCCGGTAGGCCTCGCGGGTGTCGGCGTAGGAGTCCTCGCGGTAGTAGGACTCGTCGGGCAGGCCGATGCCAGACTGCGTGAGGTGCACCAGGTAGCGGGTGGAGTCCTTGGCGTCGGTGTCGACATAGCTGGCCACCACGCCGCCGACTCCGACGCGCTCGAGCCGACCCAGCAGACCCGCGAGCGCGGACCCGTCGGCGACGGCGTCGACCTCGGCCAGCTCCGCCGCGATGGGCTCCAGACCCGCGCGCTCGACGGCGTCGGCGTCCATGAACGAGCTGTACAGGTCGCCAATCCGCTGCGAGTCGGTGCCCGGCGCGCCCGCGGCCGCGGCGGACTCGGTGATGATCGCCTGCACGTCGATCTCGGCCTGGTCGTAGAGGGTGCGGAATGCGCCGTCGACGGCCCGGTCGGCGGGTATCTCGTAGCCGTCGAGCCACTGGCCGTTGACGTGGACGAACAGGTCGTCCTGGGCTCGGATGCCCGTGTCGAGGTGGGTGAGGTCGATTCCGGAGCGCGTCATGCCCTCCATCATGGCCGCTCGGCGGCTCGTGCGCGGTTGACGGGCCCGTGGACCCGTCAACNNGTGCACGACTGCCTAGACGCCGATGTTGACGGCGCCGCGATAGCCGTCCGCGGTGTTGACGACGGTCACCAGGCCGGATTCGTCGAAGATGCCGTCCTGGGCATTGTTCGTGTTGTTCCCGCGTCCGGTGTGCTCGTCGTACGGGGCGCCGGCGTAGACCTCGCCGAGCAGGGCCTCGTCGAAGAACAGCTGGGTGGTCAGCACGGTCTTCTTGTCCACGTGCACCTTGACGTGGATGTGCGTGGTCCGGCCCATGTACCAGCCGGGGAAGACGGTGGTGAACGCGGCGACCCCGTTGGCATCGGTGACCTGCGCGCCCCGCAGGTAGGTGCCGTCGTCCGTGGTGGTGGCCTCGCTGTCGCCGACGCTGTAGGAGCCGTCGGAGGTCTCCCCTGAGCCGGCGCCGCCCGGACCGCCGGCGCCCGGACCATCGCCGCCACCGGGCCCGCCGGCCG
>NZ_JBFUJP010000111.1:0-10293 GCF_056401315.1 Rhodococcus sp. P4_F5
GGCACAGCGAAGCGACAACTACTACTTCGGCTTCGGCTTCGGCGCCGACACCAACGGATTCGCACCGCAGGTCGCACCCCGCGAGGACGCCGCCGAGAACCCGCTGCGCTACCCGTTCACCACGTTCGACGGCGGCACCGTGATGGACCGCCAGCGGACCGGGGACCGCGTGTTCGACATCAACACCGACGGCGTCGCGCAGTACGGGCTGATCCCCGACTGGATCGCGGACGCGCGCCTGGTCGCGGGTGCGGACGGCGACCAGCTCGTCGAGGACCTGAGCCGCGGCGCGGAGGCCTACCTGCAGATGTGGGAGCGGGTCGCGAGGTAGCGGGCCGCTACCGGGCGAATCGCAGGGCGGCGCGGGCGATGGCCAGCTCCTCGTTGGTCGGCACCACCAGCACCGCCACCGCCGAGTCGTCGGTCGAGATCAATCGGGCACCACGGTCTTTCGCCGTGTTGCGGTCCGGGTCCACCTCGATGCCGAGACCGGCGAGCCCGGCCAACGCGTCGGCCCGCACCTCCGCCACGTTCTCCCCGACACCGGCGGTGAAGGTGATCGCGTCGAGCCTGCCGAGCGTCACCAGGTAGGCGCCGATGTACTTGCGCAGCCGGTGCACGTAGACGTCGTAGGCCAGCACCGCGTCGGCGTCGCCCGTGTCGATCAACCGGCGCAGCTCGCGGAAGTCGTTGACCCCGCACAGACCCTTGAGCCCGGAACGGCGGTTGAGCAGGGCGTCGATCTCCTCCACGTCCATCCCGGCGCTGCGGTGCAGATGGGTCACGACGCCCGCGTCGATGTCGCCGCTGCGAGTCCCCATCACCAGGCCCTCGAGCGGGGTCAGGCCCATCGAGGTGTCGACGGCCCGGCCGCCCTCGATGGCCGACGCGGACGCGCCGTTGCCCAGGTGCAGCACGATCTGGTTGAGCTCACCCAGGTCCCGCCCCAGCGTCGCCGCAACCTGACCGGCGACGTACTCGTGCGAGGTGCCGTGAAACCCGTAGCGGCGCACCGAGTGCTCGCGGGCGACGTCCCGGTCGATGGCGTAGGTCCGGGCCCGCGCGGGCAGCGTGTGGAAGTACGCGGTGTCGAAGACCGCGACGTGCGGCACGTCGGGCAGTTCCCGCATGGCGCCCTCGATTCCGGTCGCGTTCGCCGGGTTGTGCAGCGGCGCAAGCTCGGACAGTCGGGATATCTCGGTGAGCACCTCGGGGGTGATCTCGGTCGGCTGGTAGAACACCTCGCCGCCGTGCACCACCCGGTGCCCCACCGCGGCGATGCCCGCGGACGCCAGGTCCAGCCCGACCTCGGCCAGCATCGAGAACGCCTGCCGCAGCCCCTCGGAGTGGTCGGCGATCGGCCCGCGGTGCTCGGTGTCGACGCCACCGTGCCGCAGCTTCACCAGCCCCTCGGGCTCGCCGATCCGCTCGACGATGCCGTCCGCGACGGCGTCCCCGGCGTCCGGGTCCACGAGCTGGAACTTGATCGACGACGACCCCGAGTTGATAACCAGGACAGAGCCTTTCACGACTCCCCCTTCTTCGCGGACTGGCCCTGCGCCTGGATGGCGGTGATGGCGACGGTGTTGACGATGTCCTCGATCAGCGCACCCCGGGAGAGGTCGTTGACCGGCTTGTTCAGTCCCTGCAGCACCGGGCCGACGGCGACCGCGCCGGCGCTGCGCTGCACCGCCTTGTAGGTGTTGTTGCCGGTGTTCAGGTCCGGGAAGACGAAGACGGTGGCCCGGCCCGCCACGTCCGAGCCCGGCATCTTCGCGCTGGCGACCGTCGGTTCCACCGCGGCGTCGTACTGGATCGGACCCTCCACCAACAGGTCCGGCCGCCGCTCACGGACCAGCGCGGTGGCCGTGCGCACCTTGTCCACGTCCGCGCCCGAACCCGAGTCGCCGGTGGAGTAGGAGAGCATCGCGATCCGGGGGTCGATGCCGAACTGCGCGGACGTGCGCGCGGACGAGATCGCGATGTCCGCGAGTTGTTCGGCCGTCGGGTCGGGCACCACCGCGCAGTCGCCGTACGCCAGCACGCGGTCGGCCAGGCACATCAGGAAGATGCTCGACACCGTCGACACCCCGGGCTCGGTCTTGACGATCTCGAAGGACGGGCGGATGGTGTGCGCGGTGGTGTGCGCGGCGCCGGAGACCATTCCGTCGGCAATGCCCTTGTGCACCATCATCGTTCCAAAGTAGGAGATGTCCGTCATCACCTCTCGGGCACGTTCGAGGGTCATGCCCTTGTGCGCCCGAAGTCGGGCGTACTCGGCGGCGAACTCCTCGGTGTACTCACAGTCCCTCGGGTCCAGCACCGTCGCGGCGGCCAGGTCCACGCCGAGTTCGGCGGCGCGGCGGCGCACCGGGCCCTCCTCGCCGAGGATCGTCAGCTCGGCCACCTGCCGCTGCAGCAGCCGGCTGGCGGCGCGCAGGATCCGGTCGTCGTTGCCCTCGGGCAGCACGATGTGTCTGCGGTCCGCTCGGGCCCGCTCGATCAGCTGGTACTCGAACATCTGCGGCGTCACCACCTCCGGGCGCGCCACCTCGAGCCTGGCCAGGAGTTCCGTCGAGTTCACCCGCTGCTCCATCAGACTCAGCGCGGTGTCCACCTTGCGCTGTGATCCGACCGCGACCCGGCCACGGGTGCGGGCGGCGGCCGACGCGGTGTCGAACGTGCCGAGCGTGGTCTGCAGGATCGGCAGCCGCGGCCGCAGTCCGGCCATCAGCTTCGCCACCGCCGGGTGCGGGCGCAGGCCACCGTTCATGATGATCCCGGCCAGTGACGGAAAGCCTTCCGCCTCATGCGCGTTGACGACGGCCAGCAGCACGTCGGACCGGTCGCCGGGCGCGATCACCACCATGCCCTCGGCGAGCCGCTCGAGGATGTGTTCGGCGGTCATCCCGCCGACCATCACCTGCAGCACCTCCCGCTGCAGCAGTTCGCTGTCGCCGCTGTACATCTCGCCGTCGACTGCGGTGAGCAGCTCGTCCATCGTCGGCGCCACCAGCAGCGGGACCTCCGGCAGGCTCCACGCCGGCACACCCAGCGGGGCCAGCGCCTCGGTGACCTCGTCGAGTCGCTCGGGGTCGCAGCGGTTCGCCACCACCCCGACCAGATGCGCGTGCTGGGCCCGCAACTCGGACGCGCAGATCTCGCCGAGCTTGTGGACCTCCTCCGGGGTGCGTTCGGAGCCGCGGAGCGCGAGCAGCACCGGCGCGTCCAGGTTCACCGCGATGCGCGCGTTGAAGCCGAGCTCGGTGGGACTGCCCACGTCGGTGTAGTCGCTGCCGACGATCACCACGGCGTCGCACTGCTGCGCGACCGCGTGGTAGCGGGCGACGATCTCGCTGATCGCCAGCTCCGGATCCGCGTGCACCTGTTCGTAGGTCACGCCGAGGCACTCGTCGTAGCCGAGCTCCGCGGTGGTGTGGGCCAGCAGCAGTTCCAGGATGTAGTCCGGCTCCTCGGTGGAGCGGGCGATCGGCCGGAACACCCCCACCCGGGCGGCACTGCCGGCGAGCATCTGCAGCACGCCGAGTGCGACCGTCGATTTTCCGGTGTCCCCTTCCGGAGAGGCGATGTAGATGCTCGAGAGTGCCGATTCACCGGAAGCCATGGCCCGAGCCTAGTGTCGCGGCCGACGGAGGGCAGTCCGGTGGGTCAGACCACCGGTGCCCGGTTGATGTCGGAGACGTCGGCGCCGGCCGCCTCGAGCCGCCGGAACAGCGCGTCCGGGCCGCTGTTCGACGCGAAGTCGAGTTCGCTGTCGCTGATCGGCACGGCCTGCAGCCAGGTGGTGACACCGTCGTCGTCCTCGACCAGGATCTCGAGGTCCGGCCAGATGAACGGGGCCACCAGCAGGGCGTGTCGCATCGCGGCGTCGGGGTCCACCTCGCGGACCGCGTTGGGGATGATGCAGTTCGGTGTCACATGGAACGAGCCTGTCGCGATCGCGAAGGCGCAGCGGGCCAGCACGTCCGCGAGCGGGCGGTAGTCGGCGCGGCCGACGGTGACCAGCTCGGTGCGGATCTGGGAGCCGTCGTCGGTGGTCACATTGGTGGGGAAGCGTGCCATGTCCAGGGTCGAGTAGGACGCGTACCCCGGCCCCGGGCAGCCGTCGCCGACCGCAATCGTCACCTCGTCGGGGCCCTCCCCCTCCGCGGCCTCCGGGTCGACGGCATTTCGGAACTTGAGCACCCGGGTGGCCTCGCCGAAGACGAGACCGATGCGGCGGGCGGATTCCTTGGCGTCCATGAGGGACCAGCCTAGTGATCCACCCGCCGCCGACTTGGCTCAGGCCAATGCACGCGCCTGGGTCAGGCCGATGCACGCGCCTGGGTCAGGCCAATGCACGCAGCCGCGGCTCCAGGTCGCGCTGGAACAGGTCGAGGAAGCGGCGCTGGTCGTGGCCCGGCGCGTGGAAGACCAGGTGGTTCAGGCCCGCGTCGGTGTACTGCTTGACCTGCTCGACCGCCTCGTCGGGGTCGGACGCGACGATCCAGCGCTTGGCGACCTGCTCGATCGGCAGTGCGTCCGCCGCGGCCTCCATCTCGATCGGGTCCTCGATGCTGTGCTTCTGCTCGGGGGTCAGCGACAGCGGCGCCCAGAACCGGGTGTTCTCCAGCGCCAGTTCGGGGTCGGTGTCGTAGGAGATCTTGATCTCGATCATCTTGTCGATCTCGGCGACGTCGCGCCCGACCTTCTCCGCACCCTCCGCGACCGCGGGCAGCAGCTTCTCGGTGTAGAGGTCCATGCCCTTGCCGGAGGTGCAGATGAAGCCGTCGCCCGCGCGGCCCGCGTACCGGGCGACGACCGGTCCGCCGGCCGCGATGTAGACCGGGATGCCGCCCTCGGGCACGTCGTAGATCGAGGCGCCGGTGGTGCGGTAGTACTCGCCCTCGAAGTCGGTGCGCTCGCCGGTCCACAGCGCACGCATCAGCTGCACCGATTCGCGCAGCCGCGCGAAGCGCTCCTTGAACTCGGGCCACTCGCCCTGGTAGCCGGTGGCGATCTCGTTGAGCGCCTCGCCCGTGCCGACGCCGAGCATGACGCGGCCCGGGTACAGGCAGCCCATGGTCGCGAACGCCTGCGCCACCACCGCCGGGTTGTACCGGAACGTCGGGGTCATCACCGACGTGCCCAGCTGCAGCGTCGTGGTTCGCTCGCCGACCGCGGTCATCCAGGACAGCGAGAAGGGCGCGTGACCGCCGTTGTGGCGCCACGGCTGGAAGTGGTCGGAGACCGTCGCCGAGTCCATGCCGTGCGCCTCTGCAGACACCGCCAGTTCGACGAGCTCGCGCGGGCCGAACTGCTCCGCGGACGCCTTGTACCCGAGCTTGAGAGCCACCGTTCCTCCTCTTGGAAACTGCTGTGGAAACACCGAAGTGGATGCCGTGCCGTGACGGCCGTTACAACAAATCAATCACGCTGACCCGGCCGTCGGTCCGCCGGGTCTCGATCGGCGACACCGAACTCAGACGGCACCGAGCACGGTCACCACCACGGCGGCCACCGCGACCAGCGCGATGACGACCGCGAACAGCCACAGGTCCTTCGCCTCCGGCATCGGGGCGCCGCGTTCGAGCGCGTTGCGCACCTGCAACCAGCGCCGCATGCCGACCAGCGCGGCCAGCACCGCCAACGCCAGCAGCACCAGGCCCAGCGAGGTCCGCACCCAGCCGGTGCTGAACTCCGGCACCAGGTGCACCATCGCGATGCCGCCCGCCAGGAGTCCGAGCGAGGTCCGCATCCAGGCCAGGAAAGTCCGCTCGCTCGCGAGGGTGAATCGTTCGTCGGGCCGGTCCGGTTC
The DNA here is from genome assembly GCF_056401315.1 of Rhodococcus sp. P4_F5. NCBI lineage: Bacteria > Bacillati > Actinomycetota > Actinomycetes > Mycobacteriales > Nocardiaceae > Rhodococcus > Rhodococcus sp. P4_F5. The sequence continues at coordinate 5,819 of NZ_JBFUJP010000111.1, forward strand.
CACCACTCGGCCATCCTCGCACCGCAGGTCGCCAAACGCGTGGCACAACACCCTGCCCGTGAGCGCCGCGTAGTACCTGCCGAAATCCAAGACCCTCTGCCGTCACGGCCGGCGCCCGGGCGACCGAGTCGACGCGGTGAGTGATCTGTAACACTCCGCGGTCGAATTGTTATCTAACAACTGACCGCTACTCGACGCCGGCCAGGAGGACATCCACGTGACCCCATCGACAGTGAGCGGAAGCCGCACCAGGCACCTCCGCCGGACCTTCGTCGCGGCCGCACTGGCGTCCTGCGTGGTGGCCCTGCCTGCCGCACCCGCGTTCGCGCAACCCTCGTCCGGCAGCGCGGGCAGCTCCTCCGGGTCCGGCAGTTCCACAGGGTCCGGAAGTTCGGACTTCGCACTGCCCATCTCCAGCCCCGCCGGGCTGATCGCGTTGGCCGCCGCCACCACCCAGACCGGCAAGCCGTACCTGTGGGGCGGAACCGGGCCGAATGCCTGGGACTGCTCAGGCCTGACACAGTGGGCCTTCCGCCAGGCCGGCGTGAACCTGCCCCGGGTCAGCCAGGACCAGGCCTGGGTCGGCGCGTCGATCCCGTTCGCCGCGATGGCGCCGGGCGACATCGTCACGTTCCGGACCGCCAACGACCATGTCGGCATCTACGCGGGCTTCGGCCAGGTGCTCAACGCGTACGGCGCCGGCGTGCCGGTCGGGCTGACCCCGCTGTCGGAACTGCCGCCGATCAACCAGATCCGCCGCTTCTGACGAGTTGCCCGCGCTCTGGCCGCGATGAGTTCGGCCCGCGAGTCTGGTCTACATCGATGTACCCACTCGACCGACCGAGAGGACCGACCATCATGCAGAAGATCACGCCGTGCCTGTGGTTCGACACCCAGGCCGAGGACGCCGCGAAGTTCTACACGTCCGTCTTCAAGAACTCGAGCATCGGCGCCGTCAGCCGCTATTCCGAGGGCATGCCGATGCCCGCGGGCACCGTGCTGACCGTCGCGTTCACGTTGGACGGCCAGGAGTTCACCGCCCTCAACGGCGGCCCGGCGTTCCACTTCACCGAGGCGATCTCCTTCCAGATCGACTGCGCCGACCAGGCCGAGGTCGACGAGTACTGGAACCGGCTCACCGACGGCGGCGAGGAGTCGCAGTGCGGCTGGCTCAAGGACCGCTTCGGGGTGTCCTGGCAGATCGTGCCGAGCGACCTCGAGAAGTACATCGGCGGCCCGGACACCGCCGGCGCGCAACGAGCCGTGCAGGCGATGATGCAGATGCGCAAGATCGACATCGACGTGATCCGGACGGCGTACGAGCAGGACTGACCCGCTCCGTCGGCCCGCTCCGTCTCGGCCCTCTCCGAAAACACCTCCCGGCCCTGACTCGAAAAGGTACGACTCACCGTTTCGGTACAACTCGCGGAATCCGTACCGATTCCGCGTTTCGTACACATTCGGCGTGTCGTACCTTCTCAATTCACGGTGGACGGTCGTTCTCGCGGCCCAAGTCCTTGTTCGCTGCGCAGTCCTTTCGCGACACAGCCGCGACCACCGTGACGCGGCACACGACCTCCGGGACTGGTCGGTAACCCCGACCAGGCGGCACACTTGACCCGTGAGCCGCGACGAGCAGCAGTCCCCCGCCAACTGGACCTACCTGATGGACATGGACGGCGTCCTGGTCCACGAGGAACACCTGGTGCCCGGCGCCGACGAGTTCCTCGCCGAACTGCAGGCCGCGGGAACGCCCTTCGTCGTGCTGACCAACAACTCCATCCGCACCCCGCGGGACCTCCGGGCCCGGTTGGTGCGCTCCGGCCTGGACATCCCCGAGAAGTCCATCTGGACCTCGGCGCTGGCCACCGCGACGTTCCTCGACAACCAGCGGCCGGGTGGCAGCGCGTACGTGGTCGGCGAGTCCGGTCTGACCACCGCGCTGCACGAGATCGGCTACGTGCTCACCGACAACGACCCCGACTACGTGGTGCTGGGCGAGACCCGGACGTACTCCTTCGAGGCCATCACCACCGCGATCCGGCTGGTCGAGCGCGGCGCCCGGTTCATCGCCACCAACCCCGACGCCACCGGGCCGTCTCGCGACGGGTCGCTGCCCGCGACGGGCGCCGTCGCGGCACTGATCACCCGGGCCACCGGACGCGACCCGTACTACGTCGGCAAGCCCAACCCGCTGATGATGCGTTCGGCGCTGCGGGCGATCGGTGCGCACTCCGAGAACACCCTGATGATCGGCGACCGGATGGACACCGACGTGGTCTCCGGCCTCGAGGCGGGACTGCAGACCATCCTGGTACTCACCGGGATCTCCACGCGTGAGTCCGTCGAACTGTTCCCCTACCGCCCGACGCTGGTGCTGAACTCGGTGGCCGATCTCGTTGGACGGACCCAGGATCCGTTCTGAACCAACCGCTCAGGCCATACGGTCAGAGGAAATAGACCCCAGCCTCATCCGCGGACCGGCGCAGCGCCGCCACGATCTCCACCCGATTCTCGGGCGTCATCCGATCCCCCGGAGTGGACACATTCAACGCATACCGCGCAGAGGCATACTCACCCAGCGGAACCGCCACCGAGGCCACCCCCGCCTCGCTCTCCCCCATACTGGTCGCATAACCATCCTCGCGAACCTCGGCGATCCGACGGAGCAGAATCGATCGCTTGGTGATGGACTTCTCCGTCAGCCCCTCGAGAGTCTGCGACGGATACAACTCCCGCAACACCTCGTTGCTGTGCAACGAGAGCAACGCCTTGCCCGACGAGGTACAACTCGCAGGCATCGACATGCCCAATCGGGACCCCACTCGGACCGCCTGACGACTCTCGATCGAATCGACAAAGGTCACCGTCGTCCCGTCCAGACGACCCAGATGAACCGTCTCACCCAACTCGACCGAAAGACGTTCGAGGAGTGGGTGAAGCCGGGCACGCACATCGCTCTGCCGCAGCACCGCGAACGCGATCGTCGTCAACGCCGGGCCGGCCTCGTACGTCTTCGCCCCCTCGCTCTGCCGAACGAACCCGCGGTACTGCAGCATCGCGAGCAGGCGATGCGCGGTAGACGAGGCAACAGAGAGGTACTCACTCACCTCGGTGAGACGGATACTGCGACGCTCACCCAGTAACAACAGGATTCGCATTGCATTGTCCACGGATTCGATCGGGTACTGCGGGCGACTAGCGTCGCTGACCGGGGCTTTCACCCCGGCAGTATAGGGGGAGCCGACGGTGGCCAACCCCAGAACCGAAGCGTTTCTCATCACAGTCCGTTCAGCGTCGACACCGCACCGGCAGGGCAATGCGGCTTCCACCCCGCTCCACCTGCCGCAACAGCGACTTCGTGGATCGGTCCATCGGGCATCTCCCTTCCCCTGCAACAGAACTCGGATCCGAATGTCACCTGTTCCGAGTGAGCAGCCGAATCTTGCGGGTGGTGCCGGTGCCTTCGAGAGCGTCGCGCAGACCGTCGCCGAACGTGGACAGTGCAAGAACGGTGCCAACGATCATGACCGCGGGAGCGATGAGGGCGGTCGGATCGGTGTAGACACTGTTGAACGCATCGCGCAGCATGCTGCCCCACGATGTCTGCGGTGCCTGTACGCCGAGACCGAGGAAGCTCAACGATGCTTCGGCGACAATGGCAACGCCGGCAGAAAATGTGAGCTGCACCAGAATCGGTGATGCGGCGTTGGGCAGCACATGTCGCCACAGCAGCCGCCACTGGGAACATCCCAGCGCCCGGCAAGCCTCGATGTAGGTTTCTGTGGCCACCGACTCGGCAGCTCCGCGAGCGAGGCGGAAGAGTGACGGGGCAAGCACGATACCGATGGCGAGCATCGCGTTGGTCAGCCCCGGGCCGAGGATACCGACGATGGCGATGGCCAGGATCAGAGGCGGCAGCGCCTGCAATGCGTCGGACATCCGCGACAGCACCGCCCCCACCCCGCCGCCGAGCAACCCGGCGAGCAACCCGAACGGGATTCCCAACAGCGCGGCGACGCCGACGGCCTGAACGATTGCCGCGAAGGTCACCGACGCTGCATCCAGCAGTCGGCTGAGATTGTCGCGGCCGTACAGGTCGGTCCCGAGCAGGTGCGCTCCGTCGGCCGGGGCGAAGCTGTTCGACAAATCCTGCGCATTCGGATCGTACGGTGCGAGCAGGCCGCCGAACGCGGCCAGCAGCATCACAACGACGAGGAATCCCAAGGCGACCATCGCCATCCGGTTGCTCCGCAGCAAACGGAGCGGGCGACTGGTGGTCCAGAAATGGACGAAGCGATTGGGCGGACGTGTCACCCCAGCAGCGGTCGTGCTGATCATGGTCAGGCCTTTCAGACGCGGACGCGAGGATTGAGGTAGCCGTAGGTGGCATCGACGATCACGTTGATCACCACGATGAACACCGCGCAGACCATGACGATGCCGAGGATCACCGGGACGTCGCGAGAGAAGAC
>NZ_JBFUJP010000112.1:0-10114 GCF_056401315.1 Rhodococcus sp. P4_F5
GAGTCGTTGTCGGTGACGTCGAGGAAGTGCGCGAACGCCTCTCCCCCGCCGCCGCGAATCTTCTCGGCAATCGCCTCGCTCTGCTCGACCCGCCGGGCGCCGAGAGCAACGGGGTGACCGAGCTCGGCCAGCGCGTAGGCGGTGGCCTCGCCGATCCCCGAGGACGCGCCGCTGATCAGCGCGGGCCGCCTGGCGGGATGGGGTTCGAATCTGGGCATCAGCGCACCTGCACCTTCACCGGCAGGGTGGCGAAGCCCCGCACGTTGGTCGAGTGGACGCGCTCGATCCCGGACTCGTCGACCTCGAATCCCGACACCTGCCGGGCGAACTCGGCGAGCGCGATGTTCGTCTCCAGCCGGGCCAGGTGGGCGCCGAGACAGAAGTGCACGCCGCCCCCGAAGCTGGCCAGCTTGGCGGTCGAACTCCGGCCGACCTGGTACTCGTCGGCGTCCTCGAAGACGTCGGAGTCACGGTTGGCCGAGCCGACCAGGAGCAGCATCTTCTCCCCGGCGGGCACCGCCTCGCCGTAGTACTCGAGATCCTCCGTGGTGGTCCGCGCGATGATCTGGCTCGACGTGTCGTAGCGCAGGGTCTCCTCCGTCCACTGCGACACGCCGGCGGACCCCCGGCCCGCGTCGTCCAGGAGCGGAGCGACCTGGTCGGGATTGCGGGCGCCCCAGTAGAGCGCATTGCCCAGCAGCTTGGTGGTGGTCTCGTTGCCCGCCACCACCATCAGGAACATGAACCCGAGGATCTCCGCGTCGGACAGCTTGTCCCCGTCGATCTCCGCGTCGAGCAGCGCCGAGGTGAGGTCCTCGGTGCGCGAGCGCCGACGCTGCGCAATCATGTCCTTGTAGTAGGTCATCAGTGACATCGAGGACTCCACCGCAGCCGGCGGGACGTCCTGCACGCCGTCCTCCCGGTGCACCACCAGGTCCGCCATCCGGCGCAGCTCGGCGCGGTCGGGCTCCGGCACACCCATCAGCTCGGAGATGACGTCCATCGGCAGCTTGCCCGCGAAGTCCGAGATCGCGTCGAACTCCCCCGCCGCGAGCGCCGGAGCCAGGTGCAGCCTGGACAGTTCCTGGATGCGACCGTCCAGTTCCGCCACCCGGCGTGGGGTGAATCCGCGAGAGACCAACTGTCGCAGCCGCATGTGCCTCGGATCGTCCATCGCGAGGAACGACATCACGTAGTGGGCGTGGGGACCGTAGGCCGCCGGGTCGAGCGAGACGCCGTTGGCGCTGGACAGGCGCCGGCCGTCCTTGAACGCCTCCACGACATCGCGGTGCCGCGAGAGCGCCCAGAACCCGAGGTCCGGGTTGTGGTAGATCGGCGACTCCTCCCGAAGCCGTTTGTAGACGGGGTAGGGATCGTCGTGGAAGTGGTAGTCGTACGGATTGAAGACCACCGGGTCGATCAGGGCTTCGGTCATGGAATCACTCCAGAATCATTGTGGCGGAACGCTCGAGCCGATCGGCGAGCTGCTCGTAGGAGCCGTATCCCATGCCGGCGCGGAGCAGTGCGCCGGCATAGAGGAGTTCGAGTGTCTCCAGCACGTCGGGGTCGTGTCCCGCACCCAGCGCGCCCTCCAGGCGCCCCCGGATCTCGAGGCCGATCCGGCCGCGCAGGTGCTCGACGTCGGGATCGCCGCCGAGCAGGGCGTTGGTGACGGCGGCGGACAGGCCCGGCTCGTCCGCCAGCAGGAGCGCGATGTCACGAAGCACCGCGACCACCCGACCGGTGCGGCCGGAGTCCGAGGGCTCGGGCCGGGGCGAGCGCGAGAGCCGGCGCCAGAACACCTCGGCCACCAGGTGTTCCTTGGAGGAGAAGTAGGTGTAGGCGGTGGCGGGACCGACACCGGCGCGTGCGGCGACGGTGCGCACCGTCAGGCCCGCGAAGTCCTCCTCGCGGAGCACCTCGACCGCGGCCGCGCACAGCCTGTCGACGGTGTCGGCCTGCTTGGGGGTCAGGCGCCGGCGGGTGGACTCGAAACTTTGACTAGACACATGTCCAGACACTACTGCAGTTCGAGGTCCGGAACCATCCCGCCGGGCGGCGCCCCGGCCCGTCTCGCTCGTCGTCACGGCTGGTCAGCAGGGCGGCGCGCCCTACAGTCCGATCTTCATGCCGGCGCCGCCGTCGACGCGCAACTGCTGCCCGGTCACGTACCGGGACTCGTCCGAGGCGAGGTACAGCACCGCGTGCGAGATGTCCTCGGGCTCGACCCACGGAATCGGCATGGCCTGCATGAACGGGAAGGTCACCGCCGCGTCCTCGGCGGTGGGGCTCTCGAGGTCCGGACGAAACGTCTTGTACATCGGCGGACTCTGCAGCATGTCGGTGTTGCAGTTGGTCGGATGGATCGCGTTGACGCGGATCGAACTGGGGCCGAGCGTCAGCGCGAGCGAACTCGTGTACGTCGCGATCATCTTCTTGGCGAGCCCGTACCCGTCCCCGCCCGGCCCCTGGAGCGCCTGCTGGCCGTTGATTCCGGTCTGCGGCACCAGGCCGGCGACCGACCCGATCGCGATGATCGACGCCCCCGCCCCCAGGTGTGGCATCGCCGCGTGCACGGTGTTGACGACGCCGACGAAGTCCACGTCGAACGCGTCGACAAAACCCATGATCGGAATGTGGTTGCCCAGCGGGCAGATCCCGGCATTGGCCACCACGATGTCGAGCCCGCCGAGTTCGGCCACCGCCTCGGCCAACCGCGCCTCCATCGCCGCCCTGTCCCGGACGTCGACCTTGGCGGCGACCACCCGGCGGCCGGTCTTCTCGACCATCTTCGCGGTGTCGGCGAGATCCCCCTCACCGGCGAGTGGGTACTCATTGGTGCCGATGTCCTCGCAGAGGTCGAAGGCGATGACGTCGGCCCCCTCCTCGGCCAGCCGGACCGCGTGGCTGCGGCCCTGACCCCTGGCCGCGCCGGTGACGAACGCGACCTTGCCTGCAACTCGACTCATTGCATCTCCCTTCGAACGAACGAACAGGGAACGGTGATCGGGCACACGCTGCACCCACCCGCGGACACCGAAGGACCGCGGGTCCCGCGAGCGATGGCGACCGTCCCGGCAACGACCTGCCGGGTGCCTCAGCGGTGTGACGAAGAGTAGACACGAAGTCCCTCGTTTGTCGATACCGGTTTCGAAATCCATTCTGCCCGAAACTCATTGCGCATGACATCTGTGCGAACTATAGTCCAGACACCTGTCCAGATACGGAAGGGTTTGCGCATGACGCTCCGACCAGCCGACAGCTCGGCACTGCTCGTCGACGGAAAGCTGATTCCGGGGTCCGGGGGCACCTTCGAGGTCCTCAACCCCGCCACCGAAGAGATCATCGGCCACGCCGCCGAGGGCACCGCCTCGGACATGGACGCCGCAATCGGGGCCGCACGACGCGCGTTCGACACCACCGGCTGGAGCCGCGACCACGCCTTCCGCGCCCGGTGCCTCCGGCAACTCTGCGACGCGCTGCAGTCCCACCTCGAGGAGCTGCGCGAGATCACCATCGCCGAGGTCGGCGCCCCCGCCCTGCTCACCAGCGGCCCCCAGCTCGAGGGACCGATCGGCGACCTGCGGTACTGGGCCGACCTGGCCGAAAGCTACTCCTGGGAAACCGATCTCGGCACCGCCACACCGATGGGCATCACCACCGGACGGCGGGTGTTCAAGGAGGCAGTCGGCGTGGTCGGCGCGATCACCCCCTGGAACTTCCCGCACCAGATCAACTTCGCGAAGCTCGGCCCGGCCCTGGCCGCCGGCAACACCGTCGTGCTCAAGCCCGCACCCGACACTCCATGGTGCGCCGCACTGGTCGGGAAGGTGATCGCCGAGGAGACCGACATCCCGCCCGGCGTGGTCAACGTCGTCACCTCCACCGACCACCGGATCGGCGCCCAGCTCGCCGAGGACCCCCGCGTCGACCTGGTCTCCTTCACCGGATCCACCGCGACCGGGAAGGCCGTGATGCGGGCCGCGGCGGACTCGCTGAAGAAGGTGTTCCTCGAACTCGGCGGCAAGTCCGCCTTCATCGTCCTCGACGACGCCGACGTCAAGGCTGCCGTTTCCTACGCGGCCTTCTCCGTGTGCATGCACGCCGGTCAGGGGTGCGCGCTGACCACCCGACTGCTGGTCCCACGAGCGCACTACGACGAGGCCGTGGCGGCGACCGCCAAGACCATGGCCGGCATCCGGCCCGGTGATCCCACGAACCCCGGAACCGTGTGCGGCCCACTCATTTCCGCTCGCCAGCGGGACCGCGTGGAGGGCTACCTGCGGCTCGCGGTCGAGGAGGGCGGCACCCTCGTCACCGGCGGCGGGCGCCCCGCCGACCGGGACCGCGGATTCTTCGTCGAGCCGACGCTGATCGCCGGCCTGGACAACTCCGCGCGTGTCGCGCAGGAGGAGATCTTCGGTCCCGTGCTCGTCGTCCTGCCGCACGACGGCGACGACGACGCCGTGCGGATCGCCAACGAGTCCCCGTACGGACTCTCGGGCGCTGTCTGGGGCACGGACCCCGAACGGGTCGGCCGCGTGGTTGCGGGCGTCCGCACCGGAACCCTGAGCGTCAACGGTGGCGTCTGGTACAGCGCCGACGCACCCTTCGGCGGCTACAAGCAGTCCGGAATCGGACGCGAGATGGGCGTCGCCGGCTTCGAGGAGTACCTGGAGACCAAGCTCGTCGCCTCCCCCGCATCCGCGTAGTTCATTCCACGACAGAAGAAGGCAGGACTTCCCATGGGACGTTTCGACGGACGCACCGCCATCGTCACCGGCGCGGCGCAGGGCATCGGCGAGGGGTACGCGAAGGCGCTGGCCGCCGAGGGCGCCAACGTGGTGGTCGCGGACCTGAACCGCGAACTCGGCGAGACCGTAGCCAAGCAGATCGCCGCGGACGGCGGCAGCGCGGTGTTCAAGGAGGTCGACGTCGCCGACGGCGCGTCGACCCAGGCGCTGGCCGACTTCACCGTCGAGAAGTTCGGCGGCATCGAGCACCTGGTCAACAACGCCGCGATCTACGGCGACATGAAGATCGACTCCCTGCTGACCGTCGACTGGGACTACTACCGCAAGTTCATGTCCGTGAACATGGACGGCGCGCTGCAGGTCTGCCGGGCCGTGGTCCCGCACATGCGCGCGAACGGCGGTTCGATCGTGAACCAGTCCTCCACCGCCGCCTGGCTGTACTCGAACTACTACGGCCTGGCGAAGGCCGGGGTCAACAGCCTCACCCAGCAGCTCGCCACCGAACTCGGCTGGTCGAACATCCGCATCAACGCGATCGCGCCCGGCCCGATCGACACCGAGGCCACCCGCACCGTCACCCCCGGCAACATCGTCAAGGACATGGTCAAGCGAATTCCGCTGCAGCGCATGGGAACCACCGACGACCTGGTCGGCATGTGCCTGTTCCTGCTCTCCGACGAGGCGGGCTGGGTCACCGGCCAGATCTTCAACGTCGACGGCGGACAGGTGTACCGGTCATGACCGCGGCAGCCACCGACACCACGCTCGGCTACATCGGACTCGGCAACATGGGCGCGCCGATGGCCAAACGGCTGCTCGACTGGCCGGGCGGCCTGGTGGTCTGCGACGCCCGCCCCGAGGCCACCGAGCCGTTCACGGCGGCCGGGGCACGCGCCGCGGCCACCGCGGCGGCCGTCGCCGCCGAGGCCACGGTGATCTCGGTGACCGTGCTCGACGACGCCCAGGTCCGCGACGTGGTCGCCGGCCCGGACGGCATCCTGTCCACCGCGCGGGCGGGGACGGTGATCGCGGTGCACTCCACGATCTCGGACGTCACCGCGGTCGAACTCGCCCGGACCTGCGCCGAGGCGGGCGTCCACCTGATCGACGCACCGGTCAGCGGCGGCGCACCCGGTGCCCAGCAGGGTCGCCTCGCGGTGATGGTCGGCGGTCCGGAGGAGGCGTTCGCCGCGGTCCGCGTGCCGTTCGGCCGGTTCGCCGAACTGGTGGTCCACGCCGGCGAGGTCGGCGCGGGAACGCGGATGAAGCTGGCCCGCAACCTGCTCCACTTCATCTCGTTCACCGCCGCCACCGAGGCGCAGCGACTCGCCGAGGCCGCCGGCCTCGACATCCGCACCCTCGGCAAGGTGGTCCGGCACACCGACGCCATCACCGGCGGCGCCGGGGCGATCATGCTGCGCGAGACCACCGCCCCGGTCGCCGAGTCCGACGGCTGGTTCTCGATCCTGAGCCACGTCCGCAACCTGGGCGAGAAGGACCTCGCCCTCGCACTCGACCTCGGCGCGCGACTCGGCGTCGACCTTCCGCTGGCGCTGCGCGCCCTCTCCGGACTGGGTCCGGGTCTCGGCGTCGGCACCGGAACCATCGCAGAATCCACCGTGAAGGAGCACGCATGACCGACCAGAACGGCTCGGACCCCACCGAGGCCCGCAAGCGCGGCGTCGCCATGATGAATCAGGTGTACGGCTGGGATATGCCGTCCGACGTGCCCGGCGACTTCTTCGCCGTGACCGCGGACCACCTGTTCGCCGACATCTGGACCCGGCCGGGCCTGAGCCTGCGCGACCGGCGCCTGCTGCTGCTCGGCGCGATCACCGCACAGGGGCAGGGCGACGTCGCGAAGATCCAGCTCAATGCGGCGTTGCACAACGAGGAGCTCACCGAGCAGCAGTGCGAGGAGGCCGCGATCTTCCTGTGCCACTACGTCGGCTGGCCGCTGGGCACCGGGCTGAACAACGCCCTCGTCGCCGTGAAGGCCGACCGGCGCAGGGCCGCCCGGGAGGCAGAGCAGGCGGCGGCCGCGGAGTCCGCCGATTCGACCACGGGCTGAGGCCGCAACAGAAATACTGCACTGAAGGCAACAACTCTCGAGAGAAGGACCCGATCCATGGCCGAGGCCACTCCCATCCGCCCGCTGTCCGTCGACCAGGTGCAGACCTGGGATCACGAGGCCGACGTGGTGATCGCCGGATACGGCATCGCCGGCGTCAGCGCCGCAATCGAGGCCGCCCGGGCCGGCGCCGACGTGCTGGTGCTCGAGCGAACCAGCGGATGGGGTGGCGCGGCCGCCCTCGCCGGCGGCTTCATCTACCTCGGCGGCGGCACCCCGCTGCAGCAGGCCCTCGGGTTCGAGGACTCCCCCGAGAACATGAAGGCGTTCATGATGGCGGCGCTGGGGCCCGGCGCCGACGAGGAGAAGATCACCGACTACTGCAACGGCAGCGTCGAGCACTACAACTGGCTCGTCGAAAACGGCGTGCCGTTCAAGGAGAGCTTCTACGGCCAGCCCGGCTGGGAGACCCCCTACGACGACGGACTGATGTACTCCGGCGGCGAGAACGCCGCACCCTTCAACACCGTCGCCACCCCCGCCCCGCGCGGGCACGTGCCGCAGATGACCGGCAAGCGCACCGGCGAGAAGGGCGGCGGCTACATGCTGATGAAGCCRCTGGTCGAGACGGCCGAAGAGCTGGGCGTGCGCCACGAGTACGACATGCGGGTGCAACGACTGATCGTCGACGGCAACCAGGTCGTCGGCATCGTCGCCAAGCACTACGGCAAGGAGCTCGCGATCCGGGCCCGCACGGGTGTGGTGCTGGCCACCGGCAGCTTCGCCTACAACAAGGACATGGTGCAGGCGTTCGCCCCGCACCTGATCGGCAAGCCCGGCGCCTCGATCGAGGAGCACGACGGCAAGGCGATCCAGATGGCACAGGCCATCGGCGCGGACCTGGCACACATGGATGCCACCGAGGTCGCGTTCTTCGGCGAGCCGCAGTTGATGGCCCGCGGCATTCTCGTCAACGCCCGCGGTCAGCGGTACGTCAACGAGGACACCTACCCCGGCCGGGTCGGCCAGGAGACGCTGCTGCGCAACGGCAACCAGGCGTACCTCATCATCGACGAGGCGGCCTACGAGGAGGGCTGCGCGGCGGACAGCTCCACCCCCTTCTTCCGGTTCCAGCCGAAGTGGGTCGCCGAGACGGTCGAGGAGCTCGAGTCCGACATGGGGCTGCCGGCGGGCACCCTGCAGTCCACCGTCGAGGTCTACAACCGGCACGCCGCGAACGGCGAGGACCCGGTGCTCGGCAAGAAGGCCGAGTGGTGCAAGCCGATCGGCTCCCCCGTCGCGGCGCTGGACCTGCGCAACTGCACCGCCGGGTTCACCCTCGGCGGCCTGCGCACCACGATCAACTCGGAGGTGCTGCACGTGAACGGCGAGCCGATCCCCGGCCTGTTCGCCGCCGGCCGCTGCACATCCGGGGTGTGCGCGGGCGGCTACGCGAGCGGGACCTCACTGGGCGACGGCAGCTTCTACGGTCGCCGGGCCGGGATCTCCGCCGCCAAGGGCTAGGCGGCTACTGCGCGAGTAGCCTCGACTCATGCCGGTCACCTGGTCGGACGACGTCGACGACATCATCGGCGGCGACCTCACCTGCGGTCTCGCCTGCCTCACCCCGGCGGGCGGGGCGGTGGTGACGTCGGTGTCGCCGTTCGGGATACGCGATCGCGAACTGGGCACGGTCGGCTTCACCACCTCGCTCGGGTTCGGCCGCAAACTCGAGCACATCAGGGACGATCCGCGGGTCGCGCTGGCCTTCCACGCCCGCGAACACGGCGTCGGTGACCGGCCCGACCCGCGGTTCGTCCTCGTCCAGGGCGAGGCCCGATTCGACCCACACCCCGACCGCACGACGCTCGACGAGATCGGCACCGTCTCGGAGCCGTTCATGGGCGCACCGAAGACGGGACGGTTCTGGGGCCGGTGGCTGCACGCGTACTACGAGGACCGGGTGCTGGTGACGGTGACCGTGACCCGGGCCCTCAGTTGGTCCTCGTCGAACGCGGACGGTGAGCCCGAAGTGTTCGGAGCACCGCGGCCCGAGGCCGCCGCCGCGCCGCAGTCGCCACCGAAGAAGGGCACCGGCCCGCGGGTCGACGCGGCCAGAACGGGCGAGCGGGCCGCGCGGCTCCCCCACCTGCTGCTCGCCTACCGCGACGCGGATCGGTACCCGGTGGTCGCGCCGGCCGGGGTGATCGACGCCGACGCCGACGGCGTCCGGCTGCGGGTGCCCGCCTGGGTGCCGCCCGGCGGCCGTCGCGCCGGGCTGCTCGCACACTCCTACCGGGCCCAGCTCGTCGGCCTCGAGTCCCGCCAGAACACCGGCTGGCTCGAGGTCACCGGCACCGAGGCGCACTACGCGCCGCACACCGAGTTCGGCTTCCGCGCACCCGCGAACAAGACCGTCCTGCTGCTGGCCAACGGCCTCCTGGCACGGCGCGGGCTGGCCAAGGCCCGCAAGGAGGGTCGGGTTCAGGCTCTGGGCTGAACCCGACCACCGCGGGTCAGCGCGCGACCGGCGTCCGGTCCAGCTTGCCGGCGAGCCTCTCCAGGTAGGCCACGACCTCGGCCTCGGACTTGTCGGGTACCCCGAACACGACCTCGGTGACGCCGAGGTCCTCCCAGCGCGCGAGCCGCTCCGGGTCGGGCTTGCCCGCCAGCACCACGATCCGGGGCGCGCCCTCGCGGCCGGCCTCCGTCCAGATGCGTCGCAGCAACAGCACGTTGTCGTCGATGTCCTGCTCGATCGGGGTGGTCATCCAGCCGTCGGCCGAACGCGCGATCCACTTGAAGTTCTTCTCGTTGCCCGCGGCCCCGACCACGACGGGGACCCGCGGCTGCTGAATCGTCTTGGGCCACGCCCAGCTGGGACCGAACTTCAGGAACTCGCCGTCGAACTCGGCCTCCTGCTGCGACCACAGCGCCTGCATGCCCTCGAGGTACTCGCGCAGCATGGTCCGGCGCCGGCCCGTCGGGACACCGTGGTCGGTGAGCTCGTCGAGGTTCCAGCCGTACCCGACGCCGAGGATCACCCGGCCGCCGGAGAGGTGGTCGAGGGAGGCGATGGTCTTGGCGAGGGTGATCGGGTCGTGTTCGACGGGCAGGGCCACCGCGGTGCCGAGGCTGATCCGCTCGGTCACCGAGCAGGCCGTCGCCAGCGCTACCCACGGGTCGAGGGTGCGCATGTACCGGTCGTCGGGCAGCGTCTCGTCACCGGTCTGCGGATGGGCGGCGTCACGGCGGGCCGGGATGTGGGTGTGCTCGGGCACGTAGAACG
>NZ_JBFUJP010000113.1:0-10001 GCF_056401315.1 Rhodococcus sp. P4_F5
GGTCTGCACCTCGTCGGCGACGAACACCACGCCGTTGGCCTGTGCCCACTGCGCCAGTGCCGGCAGGAATCCCGGTGCGGGAACGATGAACCCGCCCTCCCCCTGTATGGGCTCGAGGACGATCGCGGCCACGCCGTCGGCGCCGATCTGCTTGTCGATCCGGCTGATCACCCGGCGCGCGGCCCGCTCACCGGTGAGCCCGGGCTCGTCGCGGAACGGGTAGGACATCGGCATCCGGTAGATCTCCGGGGCGAACGGACCGAAATGCGCCTTGTACGGCATCGACTTCGCGGTCAACGCCATCGTCAGGTTGGTCCGCCCGTGGTAGGCGTGATCGAACGCGACGACGGCGGCGCGGCCGGTGGCCAGCCTCGCCACCTTGACCGCGTTCTCCACCGCCTCGGCGCCGGAGTTGAACAGCACCGACCGCTTCTCGTGCTCGCCCGGGGTCAGCGCCGCCAGTTCCTCGGCGACCCGCACGTAGCCCTCGTACGGGGTGACCATGAAGCAGGTGTGCGCGAAGTGCGCGACCTGTCCCGAGACCGCCTGCGCGACCGCGGAATTGGAGGCGCCGACGCTGGTGACCGCAATGCCCGCACCCAGGTCGAGGAGTGAGTTGCCGTCCACGTCGACCACCACGGCGCCGTCCGCGTCGGCGGCGTACACCGGAACGCTGGACCCGACCCCTGCCGCCACCGCGGCCCGCCGCCGGACGTCGAGGGCTCGCGACCGCGGACCCGGAATCTCGCTGACCAGTTCGCGCCGCTGTTGCAGTCGGTACCGGAGTTCCGTCATCGCGCCGCCCGGATCAGCCGTTCCCGCCGCGCAACACCACCGTGTTCGCGTCGATGTCGACGCGCACCCGCGGCGGCGCCGCGTCGCCCGCATCCTCGCGGTGCATCAGCGCGGTCTGCCGCTGCTCGAACTCGTGCAGCTTGGAACCCTGGAACAGCGCGGTGACCTCTTCGAAACCCGTCGCCGCGACGGTCCTGCCGCCGCGCCGCCGGGTCCAGGGCAGTGCCCGGCCGCCGGTCATCCGGTTCCACAGGGTCTCCGCGAAGGCGAGCGCGACCAGCAGGACCACCAGCCCCGGGATCGTCATCGCGAACAGCGCGCCCATGACAGCCGAGTCTAGTGCCCGCCGGACGCCTAGGACGTGTCTCCTAACCCTTCTCGGATGCACCCGGTGAGGCAATCGTCGTCCGGCAAGGCGGAGGAGAAGCCGATACCGCTGTTGTATCGGCGCCGACGACAACGCAGCGGGACGGAGATTAGACGCCGGGGGCGCCGAAATGGGGGTTGGGAGACGCGCCCTAGGTGTACCCGGCCAAGACGTTGGTAACAGGCGTGTCGGCTTGATGTGAAGAGAACCTCCGGTTGAGGTGTGGCTTGTCGAAGGCCCACTTCCCACCGGAGGTTCTCGTGCCCCACCGTAATGCCCGCACCACRTATCTCGGGAGAATGCTCATCGTCGAGCGCCACCGAGACGGCTGGCCCAAGGCCCAYATCGCCAGCGCAATGGGCGTTTCCCGCAARTGCGTGTCCACGTGGGTGGMCCGCTACCAGGMCGAGGGCGAGGCAGGRTTGCACGAYCGGTCCTCRCGCCCGCACACGATGCCGWCCCGAACCGCRGTCGATGTCGAGACMCGSATCGTCGAACTACGCATRCGTGAACGACGCGGACCGGACTGGCTCGCAGCCGAACTCGGGGTGCCMGCCCGCACCGTYTCCCGAGTCCTGCGACGWCRYCAGGYGCCSTAYCTGGCKGACTGCGACCCGTTGACCGGYGAGGTGATCCGCTCSTCGAAGACCACGGCRGTGCGCTACGAACGCGAGCRGCCGGGYGAGYTGGTGCACATGGACGTCAAGAAGCTCGGCCGGATCCCCGACGGCGGCGGRTGGCGTGCCCGCGGCCGGGAGCACCGGACACGGGACTACWCGACGAAGGTGGGGTTCGACTACGTCCACTCGCTCGTCGACGACCACTCCCGGCTCGCCTACTCGGAGGTCCTCCCGGACGAAAAGGGCGCCACCTGTGCAGGTTTCCTGGTCCGCGCGATCGACTACTTCGCCGGCCACGGCATCACCAGAATCGAACGGCTGATGACCGATAACGCCTGGGCCTACCGGTGGTCGCTCCGGGCGGTCTGCGCTGAGCACGGCATACGGCAGAAGTTCATCAAACCGCACTGCCCGTGGCAGAACGGCAAGGTCGAACGCCTCAATCGGACCCTGCAGACCGAGTGGGCGTACCGGCAGGTCTTCATCACCAACGCCGATCGGACCGCCGCGCTTGCGCCCTGGCTCGAGCACTACAACACTCATCGACGCCACAGCGCACTCGGAGGCCTTCCACCGATCAGTCGGCTGGCACCAACCTGATGGCCGGGTACACCTAGGTCAGGTAGCGGTACGCCGGCGAACCCGGCTCGAGCTGCTCGACGTGCATGCGCGAGTCCGCCATCCGCTCGAGCAGCGAAGGCAGCCCCGACGCCGCGCCGAGTTGGATTCCGACCAGCGCCTCGCCGGTTTCCCGGTTGTTGCGCTTGACGTACTCGAACAGGGTGATGTCGTCGTCCGGGCCGAGCACCTCGTCGAGGAACCTGCGCAGCGCGCCCGGCTCCTGCGGGAAGTCCACCAGGAAGTAGTGCTTGAGCCCGAGGTGGACCAGGGACCGCTCGAGGATCTCGCCGTAGCGCGAGACGTCGTTGTTGCCGCCCGAGATCAGGCACACGACGGTGGAACCCGGCTCGACGTTGACGTGGCGCAACGCCGCCACCGACAGCGCACCCGACGGTTCGGCGATGATGCCCTCGTTCTGGTAGAGCTCGAGCATCGATGTGCAGACCGCGCCCTCGTCGGTGTGGATCATCGCGAACGTGCCCTCGCCCGGCACCCCGGAGCGCGGCTGCGCCACCAGCGGCAGCGACCCGTGCGAGACCACACCCGCGCCGAGGGCCGACATCACCTGGAACGGCAGGTTCCCGATCCGCCGGACGGCCGTGCCGTCGACGAAGGGGTCGATCTCGGGCAGGGTGACCGGTGCGCCCGCGACCAGTGCCGCGGTCATCGACGCCGCACCGCTCGGCTCGACACCGACGATCGCGGTGTGCGGGGACCGCTCGTGCAGGTAGGTGGCGATTCCGGCGATGAGGCCGCCGCCGCCCACCGGGACGATCACCGTGCCGAGCTCGGTGCCGAGCTGCTCGAGGATCTCCGCGGCGATGGTGCCCTGGCCCGCCGCCGTGCGGGGGTCGTCGAACGGCGGCACGAGCGTCGCACCGGTGCTCCGCACGTCCTCGTCCGCCGCGGCCGCGGCCGCGTCGTAGGTGTCCCCGATCGCGATCAGTTCGACGAACTCGCCGCCGTGCGCGCGGATCCGGTCCCGCTTCTGCCGGGGGGTGTTGGCCGGCACGTAGATACGGCCGCGGATGCCCATCGTCCGGCAGGCGTACGCGACGCCCTGCGCGTGGTTTCCGGCGCTGGCGCAGACCACACCGGCGGCGCGTTCCTCCGCGTCCAGCTGGACGATCAGGTTGTAGGCGCCGCGCAGCTTGAACGAGCGCACCACTTGCAGGTCCTCGCGCTTGAGGTACACCTTGGCTCCGATGAGCTCCGACAGTCGCGGGCTCAGCTGCAGCGGCGTGGCTTCCACCACGCCGGAAATTCGCTTGGCGGCGGCGTCGATTTCGCGCGCGTCGAGCGGTGCGGCCTTCAGGTCAGCGAGTTCGGGCGAGTTGGACACCCAATTATGCTGCCACCTCGCCGCCCGGGCCGCGTACCCGCCCCGCTCGAGCACGCGGATCGAACTGTGACGGCCGCGGAATGTTCGGCAGATYCGACTTCGCCATCCGCACCGCCTCGCCCACCCCAGCTGCGTGGAACGGGCCTACTGCGGGCTGAGCACGAAGACCGGGATCTGGCGATCGGTCTTCTTCTGGTACTCCGCGTAGTCGGGCCACGCCGCGACGGCGCGCTCCCACCACACCGCCTTCTCGTCGCCGGTGACCTCGCGTGCGGTCATGTCCTTCTTGACCGGGCCGTCCTGCAGTTCCACGTGCGGGTCCGCGACCACGTTGTGGTACCAGACCGGGTGCGCCGGCGCGCCGCCCAGCGAGGCCACGACGGCGTACTCGCCGTCGTGCTCGACCCGCATCAGCGGGCTCTTGCGGAGCTTGCCGGACTTGGCGCCCTTGGTCGTGAGGATGACGACGGGCTTGCCCTGCATCTCCGTCCCCTCCGTACCGCCGGAGCGCTCGTAGAGATCGACCTGGTCGGCGGCCCATGTGCTCGGACTGGGTTCGTACTCACCGGTGAGAGGCATGCCGTCCAGTCAACACCCGCGCCCTCGTCGACGCAGCGTGACACGTGAGATCAACAACTCGAACTGAAATGTTCGTTGACCCGAACTCGAGATTTCACGTAGCCTGATCCCATGACCACCGTCGACCGCCTGCTTGCGCCGCGCCCCGGCGCGCCGCGCAGCGCGCACACCGTCGACCTGGCCGGCACCGCCTGGCCGCTCTACAAGCTCGAGGCCCTGGCGGTCGGCGTGCTGATGTTCGTGGTGATCCTGGCGACGACGGCAACCCTGCAGCCTGCCGTCCTCGCGGCCGCCGCCGCGACGGTGACCGCGTGGTGGGCCCGTCGGGCCTACTGGGCCCGCGTCCGGGACTGACACCCGCCGGCCCCGGCCCGGCCCCGGCCCGGCGCCGCCAGGCCCTCAGACCGTCAGACAGTTCGACCCGAGCAGCGCCTTCAGGTCGCCCATCAGTGCGGACGACGGCTCCACCCGCAGGCTGTCGTCCAGCTTGAGCATGGTGATCCGGTCCCCACTGATCAGCCGCAGGTGGACGTCCGAGGTGCCCGGGTGGCGGGTCAGCACCTGCTTGAGCGCCCCCACCTTCTCGGGTGTGCACAGCCGCGTCGGCAGGCTCACCGCGACCGGCTTCGCCACGCCGACCGCCGACAGGTCCGGAACCGCGAGGTCGTTGCCGATCAACGACATCCGGTCGTCCCGGATCGACACCCGCGCCTTGACCAGCACGATGGAGTCCTCGGCGATGTCCATGCCGTACACCGCGTACGCCTGCGGGAAGAACAGCACCTCGATGCCGCCGATGAGGTCCTCCAGCTGGATGATGCACCACAGCTGGCCCTTCTTGTTCACCCGTCGGTCCACCGAGGCGACGATGCCGCCGATGGTCACCTGCGCGCCGTCCTTGACCTCGCCCTCGAGAATCGAGGCGATCGAGGTGTCGGACTGCTGCCGCAGGATGTGCTCGACCCCGTTGAGCGGGTGCCCGGAGACGTAGAGCCCCAACATCTCCCGCTCCAACGCCAGGCGGTGCTTGGTGTCCCACTCCTCGTCCGGGACCTTGATCGCGAACACCGAGGACAGTGACTCGTCCCCGCCGCCGCCGGCATCCCCGAACAGGTCGAACTGACCGACCGCCTCGGCCTTCTTGGTGCCCAGCACCGAGTCGATGGCGTCGGTGTGGACCAGGAACAGGCCCTTGCGCGGGTGCCCGAGCGAGTCGAACGCACCGGACTTGATCAGGGACTCGGTGACCTTCTTGTTGCAGGCGATCACGTCGATCTTGTTGAGGTAGTCGGAGAAGTCGGTGTACTTCGACTTCTCGTTGCGCGCCTTGATGATCGAGGCCACCACGTTGGCACCCACGTTGCGCACCGCGCCCATGCCGAAGCGGATGTCACTGCCCACGGAGGCGAAGTTGACCGCGGACTCGTTGACGTCCGGCGGCATCACGGTGATGCCCATCTTCCGGCAGTCCGCGAGGTAGATCGCGGACTTGTCCTTGTCGTCGCCGACCGAGGTGAGCAGGCCGGCCATGTACTCGGCCGGGTAGTTGGCCTTGAGATATGCGGTCCAGTAGGAGACGAGTCCGTACCCGGCGGAGTGCGACTTGTTGAACGCGTAACCGGCGAACGGGAGCACGGTGTCCCACAGCGCCTTGATTGCCTTGGCGCCGAACCCGTTTTCCAGCATGCCCGCCTCGAAGCCCTCGAACTCGGCCTCGAGCACCGACTGCTTCTTCTTGCCCATGGCGCGGCGCAGGATGTCTGCTCGTCCGAGCGAGTAGCCGGCCACCTTCTGGGCCAGCTGCATGATCTGCTCCTGATAGATGATCAGGCCGTACGTCTCCGAGAGGATCTCCCGGAGGGGTTCCTCCAGCTCGGGGTGGATCGGGCTGACTTCCTCCAGGTTGTTCTTGCGCTTGGCGTAGGAGGTGTGCGCGTTCATGCCCATCGGGCCGGGACGGTACAGCGCCAGGGCGGCGACGATGTCGCCGAAGCCGGTCGGCTGCATCAGTTTCAGCAGCTCCCGCATGCCGCCGCCGTCGAGCTGGAACACGCCGAGGGTGTCCCCGCGCGAGAGCAGCTCGTAGGTGGCCGGGTCGTCCATCGGCAGCGAGTCCAGGTCCAGGTCGATGCCCCGGTTCGCCTTGATGTTCTCGAGYGCGTCGCCGATCACCGTGAGGTTCCGCAGGCCCAGGAAGTCCATCTTGAGCAGGCCGATGTCCTCACACGACGGGTAGTCCCAGCCGGTGATGATGGCGCCGTCCTGCGCGCGCTTCCAGACCGGGATCGCGTCGGTCAGCGGCTCGGAGGACATGATCACCGCGCAGGCGTGCACGCCCGCGTTGCGGATCAGGCCCTCGAGTCCCTTGGCGGTCTGGTAGATCTTCGCGATGTCCGGGTTGGAGTCGATCAGCGCCCGGACCTCGACGGCCTCCTTGTAGCGCTCGTGCTCCGGGTCGGTGATGCCGGACACCGAGATGTCCTTGGCCATGATCGGCGGCGGCAGCGCCTTGGTGATCTGGTCCGCGATGGCAAACCCCGGCTGGCCGAACTGGACTCGGGCCGAGTCCTTGATCGCGGCCTTCGTCTTGATGGTGCCGAACGTGATGACCTGCGCGACGCGGTCGCTGCCCCACTTCTCCGTGGCGTAGCGGACCATCTCGCCGCGGCGTCGATCGTCGAAGTCGATGTCGATGTCCGGCATCGAGACGCGCTCGGGGTTGAGGAACCGCTCGAACAGCAGCCCGTACGGGATCGGGTCGATGTTGGTGATGCCCATCGCGTAGGCGACCAGCGAACCGGCGGCACTGCCACGGCCGGGGCCGACACGGATCCCGACCTCCTTGGCGTGGTTGATGAGGTCGCCGACCACCAGGAAGTAGGCCGGGAAACCCATCTCGTTGATGACGTCGATCTCGTAGTCGGCCCGGTCCAGGTACTCCTGCGGCGGGCCACCCGGGAAGCGGCGGTCGAGGCCTTCGAGCACCTCCTTGCGCAGCCAGCTGGCCTGGGTCTCGCCCTCCGGTACCGGGAAGATCGGCATCCGGTCGCGGTGCTTCCACACGTCGTCGTAGGGCTGGATGCGCTCGGCGATCAGCAGGGTCGAGTCGCAGGCACCGGGCACCTCGTCGTCCCAGATCGCGCGCATCTCCTCGGCAGACTTGAGGTAGTAGCCGTCGCCGTCGAACTTGAACCGGGTGGGATCGCTGAGCGTCTTACCGGTCTGGATGCACAGCAGCGCCTCGTGGTTCTCCGCGGCGTCCTTGGTGACGTAGTGGCAGTCGTTGGTCGCCAGCGGGGGGATGCCCAACTGCTTGCCGATGTGCAGCAGACCCTCGCGGACCCGGCGCTCGATGGACAGCCCGTGGTCCATCAGTTCCAGGAAGAAGTTGTCCTTGCCCCAGATCTCCTGCCACTTGGCGGCGGCCTCGAGTGCCTCGCGGTCGTGGCCCAGACGCAGGCGGGTCTGCACCTCGCCGGAGGGGCAGCCGGTGGTGGCGATGATCCCCTCGTGGTGCTCGGCGATGATCTCCTCGTCCATCCGGGCCCACTTGCCGAGCTGGCCCTCGATCGAGGCCCGCGAGGACAGCTTGAACAGGTTCCGGACGCCGGTCGCGTTCTCCGCGACCATCGTCATGTGGGTGTAGGCGCCGCTACCGGAGACGTCGTCCGACTTCTGGCTGCGGTCGCCCCACAGGACACGCTTGGTGTTGAACCGCGACTCCGGCGCGATGTACGCCTCGATCCCGATGATCGGGGTGATGTCGTGCTTCTTGGCCTCGTTGTAGAACTCGCTCGCCCCGAACATGTTGCCGTGGTCGGTCATGCCGACCGCGGTCATCCCGAGCCGCTGAGCCTCCTTGAACAACGGCGCGACCTTCGCCGCGCCGTCGAGCATCGAGTACTCGGTGTGATTGTGCAGGTGAACGAACGAGTCAGCCACGCGCGCCTCTCCGTGCTCGGGTCGCCTTCGATGTTCGTACGTGCCAGACCAGGTGCGACCGGGGAATGACTGGAAGCGCTCTGAGTGTAGGCGTTCACCCCGACAGCTCCACCGCCCCCGCGCCGCGGTGTGAGCCAACCCTCGGCGCGGTGCTGCGCGACCACGCCAACCCGGCAGGCGATACTGGCCGGATGGCCACCCCGGAGACCACCGACGCGACCGCGACGACCAGCCCCGAACCGCCGCCGCGGCCCCGCCGGCGGCGCTGGCCCTGGGTGTTGGGCGTCCCCGTCGCGCTGGTCGCTGCGACCGCGCTGGCCGTTGCCGTCAACCCGTGGCCCGGCACCCTCGCGGTGCGCTTCGTGTTCGACCGCGGCGCCGAGCAGGTGACCACCGCGCTCGAGAAGCACGCACCCGGCGACGTCGACTCGCTCACCGACCAGCAGTACCGCGGCGGCGACTCGGACGCCTTCCTGGACGTCTACTACCCCGACCGGGTCGCCGGCACCGCCGACGCGCTGCCCACCGTGATCTGGACCCACGGCGGCGCCTGGGTCTCCGGCGACAAGAGCAACTACGCCACCTACTACGAGCTGATCGCCTCGCAGGGCTTCACGGTGATCTCGCTCGGCTACTCGCTCGGACCGGGGCACACCTACCCGACCGCGGTGAACCAGCTCAACGACGCGCACGCCTACGTGGTCGCCAACGCAGGGCGGCTGCACGTCGACCCGAACCGGATCGTGCTGGCCGGGGACTCCGCAGGAGCGCAGCTGTCGAGCCAGCTCGCCACCCTGGTCACCAACCCGGACTACGCCCGCGACCTCGGCATCACCCCGTCGCTGCGGCCGGAGCAGCTGCGCGGCGTGGTGCTCAACTGCGGCATCTACGACGTGAACCGGATGGTCGGCGGGTCGGGCATCGTCGGCTGGGGAGCCGACGAGTCGATCTGGGCGTACACCGGGACCAAGGACTTCGCGGACTCGACCGCCGTGCAGCAGATGTCGACGCTGCACCACGTCTCCGACCGGTTCCCGCCCGCGTACATCGCCGGCGGAAACGGCGACCCGCTGACCGACAAGCAGTCCAAGCCGCTGTCCGAGAAGCTGGGCGGTCTCGGCGTCGACGTCACCACGGTGTTCTACCCGGCCGACCACGAGCCGTCGCTGCCGCACGAGTACCAGTTCGATCTGGACAACGAGGACGGCACGCGCGCGCTCGAGCGGACCGTCGAGTTCCTGAAGGCGCACACCACGCCCCAGCTGTAGTTCCCGGGCAGGTTGCGCACAGCGCGGGATCGGCGGCAGGAAGCCCGTCGACCGCGTCGGTGTCCACGGCGCGGGTACTCCACCCCGCCCCGACCGAGCTGCGAGACTGTCCGTGCGGCCGCCGGACGGCGTGACACCGCGGGCAGACGGAAGGAACCACCATGACCGATGTCGGCGACAACTCGAGGGCGCCGCGCGCCCGTGCGCGATGGCGGCGGCTCGCGTTGTTCGGGCTCGCCGTCCCGGCGGTGACCGCGGCGGCGGGCGTGATGGTCGCCCGCACCACCCCGCGCCCGGTCACCAGGGCGGTGCGCTGGGCCTTCGAGTTGGACGCGGCGCGCGTCACCAAGGCGCTCGGCGCGCACGAGCCCGCCGGGGTCGCCCGGGTCACGGACCAGCAGTACCGGCCCGGCGACGCCGACGCCCACCTCGACGTCTACTTCCCCGAGTCGGCAGCGGGCCCGCAG
>NZ_JBFUJP010000114.1:0-9278 GCF_056401315.1 Rhodococcus sp. P4_F5
GACAGGGTAGAGCGCGCGGGCAGCCCGCGGTGCATGACGAGGGTCGGCGCGCCGCACCGGCCGTCACTTCCGTACCGTTCGAAGGCATGGGAGTCTCACGCGGACGGCCGTCGACTGCGGCACTGGCACTGCGTCGCACCGCAGCGACGACACTGATCGGGCTGTCCGTCGTCGGCTGCGCGAAGTTCGACGACACCGCGTCGACCCCGTTCACCCCGGTGCCGACCTTCGCGCCCGGCGGCGACACTGCGCCCGGCCGGCCGGCGCCGACCGCCGAGAGCCCCGCCCCGAGCACCTCCCCGCGGCCGCTGGCCCCGTGCGAGGACGCGGACCCGTCCGTCGTCGCGACCTGCCTCGACACCACCGGCAGCCTGACGATGCTGCCCGACGGCCAGTCCGCACTGGTCACCGAGCGGCGCACCGGCCGGATCCTGCGCGTCGCCCCCGGCCAACCTCCCGCCGAGGTCGCCCGGCTCGATGTGGACGGTTCCGCCGACGGCGGCCTGCTCGACGTGGCCCTGTCCCCCACCTATGCGGAGGACAACCTGCTCTACGCGTACGTGAGCACGTCGTTCGACAACCGGGTGGTCCGGATCGCGCCCGGGGACCTGCCCAAGGAGGTGCTCACCGGGATTCCGCGCGGCCCGGTCGGCAACACCGGCGCACTCGCCTTCAGCTCACCGAGCGAACTCCTGGTGTTGACCGGTGACGCCGGGAACCCTGCTGCCGCAACAGATCCCGACTCCCTGGCCGGCAAGCTGCTGCGGGTCACCACGCTGGGGCCGGCCCCCGTCACCGGGCCGTCCGCCCCCCGCGTCGCGCTCTCCGGTCTCGGCACCGCGGGCGACGTCTGTGTGGACCCGCACGGCGGCGCCATCTGGGTGACCGACCGGACCCCGCTCGAGGACCGGCTGCAGCGGATCACCGCGGACGGCGCGTCCGGGGTGCCGGTGTGGTCGTGGCCGGACCGGCCGGGCGTCGCGGGATGCGTCGCCGGCGGCGCCGCGGTCGCGGTGTCGCTGAGCGACGCCAACGCACTCGCCGTGCTGACGCTGGACTCGCAGACCGGCGCGGTGACGGCGGCACCGTCACTGGTGGCGAAGGACAAGTACGGGAAGCTGCGCGGCGCCGGACTCGGCGGCCAGGACCAGATCTGGGTGTCCACCGAGAACAAGACCGACGGTCAGCCCGGCCCGACCGACGACCGGGTGGTCCGGATCGACGCCCCGCTCGGCGGCGGCGGCTTCGACTAGCGCGCGCCGAGTGTGCACCTACGGGTGCATCGCCCGAGAGCGCTCGCCGAGGATCGCACGCTCGGCTAGGTGTGTTCTCTCCGGAGGTTGTTGACACGAGTTCCCGCCGCGGCGCGGGCTTGTTCGAGTGCTGTGGCTGGGTGCAGAACTTCCTGGAACCAATTCCGCGATCAAGCCCGTGGGGCCATCACTGCCCTCGTCACTTCGTTGGCCGTGTGGAGGAAACGCGCTCAGCGCCTCGTCTCGTACCTGGTCAGAACCACCCCGCCGGGAAACGTCCGCGTCTCCACCAGGTTCATGTTCACCCAGCTGTCCAGCGCGGTGAAGAACGGCGTGCCGCCGCCCACCAGGACCGGATGGGTCACGATCGTGTACTCGTCGATCAGCCCGGCCCGCATGGCCGCCCCGGCGAGCGTTGCACCACCAACCCTGATCGGCCCGCCGTCCTCAGCCTTGAGCCGGGTGATCTCCGCGACCGCGTCGCCGGTGACCAGGCGGGTGTTCCAGTCGACCTTCTCCATCGCCGAGGAGAACACCACCTTCGGCGTGTCCCGCCAGTTCCGCGCGAACTCGATCTCCGCCGGGGTGGCATTGGGCTGCTGGTCGCCGGTCGGCCAGTAGGAACTCATGGCCTCCCACAGCTTGCGCCCATACAGCAACAGGCCGATCGCCCGCTCCTGTTCGAGCCACCACTGAAACAGCTCGTCGCTCGGCCCGCTCCACCCGAGGTCGTCGCCGGGCGCGGCGATGTAGCCATCCAGTGTCAGGTTCATGCCGTAGATCAGTTTCCGCATCGCGCCATGCCTCCCGTCAGCCGGTCTCGGAAGTTTAGACCGGTTCAGCGCACGAAACTGATCGGTGCGCGATCCGGCTCGCAGGTAGTCCTCGCACTCGCGGCACAGCGTCGCCTACGCGGACCGAGATCACCACCAGACGAACATCCCTCGGATGCTCTAGGGAGCGCCGGCCGACACGCACGCCCGACGGCATCGAAGAGATGGTGATCCAGTTGCGCGTGGCTGAGAGGTGGGGTCCAGCGACGAAGAGCGCACCGCCGCGCTCGCGGACTTCCTCAACACGTACAACCACGAGCGGCCCCACAGCGCGCTGGGGAACGAGCCTCCGGCCAGTCGGGTGCCGATCACGACGTACCGCCTTGCACCGCAGTCGGGGAACCTCGCTACGCCCCGGACAGAAGGGCTCGGCTACGAGCCCACGTTGTTCGATCTGCTGTAAACAACCTCATGAGATGGAACAGCTAGGGGACGCGCTCGACCGGCGCCGGCGACGGCGTCGGCTTCGGGCCGAGCAGCGACGCGGTCAACGGCAGCACCAGCACGGTGATCGCGCCCGCCGCGACGAGGATCGAGGCGTTGGACTCGGTCATCTGACCGGCGTTCACGGCGACCTCCGTCACCGCGACGATCAGCGGCAGCCCGGTCGCGGCATACAGCGCCACCTGACCCCGCTCGCGCACGGTCGGCGGCGGATCCTCGAGGTCCGGGCCCCGGTCGAATCGTTCGGCGAAGAACACCGGCAGCCCGCGCACCAGCAGGATCAGCACCAGGAACGCGAGCAGGACGCCCGGCGCGGCCGCGACGGCCTTGACGTCGATCGCCATGCCCGAGGTGACGAAGAAGATCGGGATGAGCAGCCCGAAGGCCAGCCCGTCCAGCTTCGCCTCCAGCTTCTCGTCCCCCGCGGGCCTCGCCCGGCGCAGGATGAAGCCCGCCGCGAAGGCGCCGAGGATGATGTCGAGGTCGAAGATGGTCGCGACCGCGATCAGCGTGACCAGCAGCAGCATCGTCAACCGCACGGTCGTCTGCGCCGTGGTCTCGGAGCCGAGCCGGATGATCGAGGCCAGCTTCGAGCCCTCGCGGCGCAGGCCCGCCGGGATGAACCCGACTCCTACCGCCGCCGCCGCGAACGCCGCCAGCACGACCAGCGATGCGCCCGCACCCCGTGAGCTCAGCAGGATCGCCATCGCGATCACCGGGCCGAGCTCGCCGAAGGCGCCGTGGTTGAGAACGGTTCGGCCCAGGCGGGTTCCGAGCATGCCGCTGTCCTTGAGGATCGGCAGCAGCGTGCCGAGCGCCGTGGAGGTCAGGGCGATGGCCACCGCGATCTCCGCGTCGATCGCGCCGGTCAGGCCGAGCAACCCGATCACCACGAAGGCCAGCACCAGGCAGGACAGCCAGGTGATCAGCGCCCGACGCCCACCGCGACCGGTCAGCTCGCTGGTGTTGATCTCGTAGCCGGCGAGCAGGAACAGCATGCCGAGGCCGAGCTCACGGAGCAGGTCGATCTCGCTGCCCACGACGGCGAGGTCGAGAACGTGCGGACCGACGACGACGCCCGCGATCAGCAGCAGCACCACCTCCGGCACCAGCTTGCGCGGGACCAGCCCCGCCAGTAGCGGCGCGACCACCGCGCAGAGGGCTATCCAGAAAAGTGAGGCACTGACCGAGGGCATCTGCTGATTCTGCTGTGCGGATCGCCCGTTACGCGCGAAGGCCCGCGCCGTGTCGGCGCGGGCCTTCGATCAGGTCCCCTTCGAGCAAGACCTAGGAGCAGGCCGCGATGACCATGTCCTTGACCTGAGCCGGGTCGGCCTGGCCGCGGGTGGCCTTCATGACGTCGCCGACGATCTTGCCCGCCGCGGCGACCTTGCCGGAACGGATCTTCTCGGCGATGTCCGGGTTGGCGGCGAGCGCGGCGTCGACCGCGGCCTGCAGCGCCGAGTCGTCGCGCATGACGGCGAGTTCCCGCTTGGCGACGACCTCGTCCGGCTCGCCCTCGCCGGCGAGCACACCGTCGACGGCCTGCCGGGCCTGCTTGTTCGCGAGGGTGCCGTCGGCGACGAGCGCGATGACCCGCGCGAGCTGCGCCGGGGTGATCGGCAGCTCGGCCAGCTCGACGCCACGGGTGTTCGCCTGCTGCGAGAGGTAGGCCACCCACCAGGACCGCGCCGCGTCGGCGGGCGCGCCGGCCTCGGTGGTCGCGATGACCAGGTCGAGCGCGCCGGAGTTCACCAGGTCGCGCATCTCCTCGTCCGAGAGACCCCAGTCGGCCTGGATGCGGGCGCGGCGGATCCACGGCAGCTCGGGCAGCGTGCCGCGCAGCTCCTCGACCCACTCGGCGCTCGGAGCGACGGGCTCGAGGTCCGGCTCCGGGAAGTAGCGGTAGTCCTCGGCGGTCTCCTTGCGACGGCCGGCGGAGGTGGTGCCGTCGGCCTCCTGGAAGTGCCGGGTCTCCTGGATGACCTCGCCGCCGGCGCTGAGGACGGCGCCCTGACGACGCATCTCGTAGCGGACGGCCACCTCGACGCTCTTGAGCGAGTTGACGTTCTTGGTCTCGGTGCGGGTGCCGAGCTCCTTGGCGCCGATCGGCATCAGCGAGATGTTGGCGTCGCAGCGCATCGAGCCCTGGTCCATCCGGACGTCGGAGACGTCGAGCGCCTTGAGCAGGTCGCGCAGCGCGGTGACGTAGGCGCGGGCCACCTCGGGCGCGCGTTCGCCGGCACCGGAGATGGTCTTGGTGACGATCTCCACCAGCGGGACGCCGGCGCGGTTGTAGTCGAGCAGCGAGTGGCTGGCGCCGTGGATCCGGCCGGTGGCGCCGCCGACGTGCAGCGACTTGCCGGTGTCCTCCTCCATGTGCGCGCGTTCGATCTCGACGCRCCAGGTGGTGCCGTCGTCGAGCACCACGTCGAGGTAGCCGTCGGTGGCGATCGGCTCGTCGTACTGCGAGATCTGGTAGTTCTTCGGCTGATCCGGGTAGAAGTAGTTCTTCCGGGCGAACCGGCCCCACGGGGTGATCGAGCAGTTCAGCGCCAGCCCGATCCGGATCGCGGACTCCACCGCGGACGCGTTGACCACCGGCATCGAGCCGGGCAGGCCCAGGCACACCGGGCACACCTGGGTGTTGGGCTCGGCACCGAACGCGGTCGGGCAACCGCAGAACATCTTGGTCGCGGTGTGCAGTTCGACGTGCACCTCCATGCCCATGACAGGCTCGAAACGCGCGAGCACCTCGTCGTAGTCGAGAAGGTCTGTCGTGGTCGCCACCTGGCCGGCTGCAGTCATGGCCACAAGTTTATGCGGCGCGTCCCGACAGCAGGAGGTCGGCCACCGGTGGCCGCGTCAGCCGAAGATGATGCGCATCTCCTGATAGCGGTGTTCGGGCACCGACTTGTGGTCGACGAGCGCCTCGTCGAACCCGACCCGGACGATCTCCGTCCCGTGCAACGCGACCATGTGGCCCCACTGTCCGTCGGCGACCAGGTCGGTCACGGCCATCCCGAGCCGGGTCGCGAGGACCCGGTCGAAGGCGGTGGGGACGCCGCCCCGCTGGATGTGCCCGAGCACCGTCGCCCGCGTCTCGATGCCCGTGCGCTCCTGGATCATCGGGGCCAGCACCTCGGCGATCCCCCCGAGCCGCGGCCGGTCGAACCCGTCGAGACCCTTGGTCGAGTGCGCCTGCGCCATGCCGGGCAGGGTGAAGCCCTCCGCGACCACCACCATCGGGGACCGGCCGCGGTCCCGGACGCTGGTCACCCACTCGCAGATCTGCTCGATGGACTCGGGATGCTCCGGGATCAAGATGGCGTGCGCGCCGCCGGCCGTCCCCGAGTGCAGTGCGATCCACCCGGCATTGCGCCCCATCACCTCGAGGACCATGCAGCGCTTGTGGGAGTTCCCCGTGGTGCGCAACCGGTCGATCGCCTCGGTGGCGATCTCGACGGCGGTGTCGAAGCCGAAGGTGTAGTCGGTCTGGTCGAGGTCGTTGTCGATGGTCTTCGGCACCCCGACGATCCTGATCCCGCCCTCGTGCAGGCGCTGGGACGCCGCGGCGGTGCCCTCGCCGCCGATCGCGACGACGGCGTCGACACCGAGCCTGTCGAGCGTCCGGGCGATGTTCTCCGCTCCCCCGTCCGGCCCCTGGAACGGTCCGAACCGGCTGGTCCCGAGGATGGTGCCGCCCTCGTGCGAGAGACCGCGGACACGAGGACGGTCGAGCGGGATCGCCTCCCCCTCGACCAGCCCTCGCCAGCCGTCGAGGAACCCGACGAACTCCTGCCCGTGCACGGTGGCGCCCTTGAGGACGGCCCCGCGGATCACCGCGTTGAGGCCGGGGCAGTCGCCGCCGCTGGTCAGAATGCCGATCGTCGTCATGGAGGTCCCCGTTCCCCGGGTGTGCGTGGATGTCTCTCCACCGCCATACTGCCCGCGACGCGGCGCTCGGGCATCCCGGGACGCGCCGTCAGCCGGGCGTGACCAGTCCGCTCTCGTACGCCAGCACCACCGCCTGGGCCCGGTCCCGCAGGTGCAGCTTGCCGAGCACCTTGCCGACGTGGGTCTTGACGGTCTGCTCGGCCACGAACAGCGACTCGGCGATCTCCCCGTTGGACAGCCCCCGCGCGATCAGCTCGAGCACCTCGCGCTCGCGTGGGGTCAGCGCGGCCAGCTTGGCCGGCTCGGGACGCGGGGCGGCGCGGCGGCTGGTGACGTCGGCGATCAGCCGCCGGGTGACGGTCGGCGCGAGCAGCGCCTCGCCCGCGGCCACCACCCGGACCGCCCGCACCAACTCCTCGGCGGGCGCGTCCTTGAGCATGAACCCGCTCGCCCCCACCCGCAGCGCCTGGTAGACGTAGTCGTCGATGTCGAAGGTGGTGAGCATCAGCACCCGGACCGGCGGGTCGAGCCGCGCCGACAGGATCCGTTCCGCGGCCTCGAGCCCGTTCATCTCCGGCATCCGCACGTCCATCAGCACCACGTCGGGCCGCAGCCGCAGCACCTCGTCGACGGCGACCTTCCCGTCGGGTGCGTCACCGACGACGGTGAGGTCGGGTTGCGCGGCGAGCAGGGCACCGAAGCCCTGCCGCACCATCGCCTGGTCGTCCGCAATGAACACCGTGATCGCCACCCGGCCAGCCTATGTCGGCTGGACGGGTCCGCCCGACACCTGCATCCCAAGGGCGGTCGGGATCCTCGCCCGGACCGCGAAACCTCCGCCGGCGCCGGCGCCGGCGCTGAGGATGCCGCCGACGGACGAGGCCCGCTCCCGCATCCCGGCGATGCCGTGCCCCCCGGACGAATGTGCCGTTGCACCACCCGAATTCGCGCCCCCGGCGGCCGCCGGTCCGGACGCGGCCCGGTCGTTGAGCACGTCGAGCACGGCCAGGTCGCCGTCGTGGCCGAGGGTGACGCGGACCGCAGCACCCGGCGCGTGCCGGGCCGCGTTCGACAGCGACTCCTGCAGGATCCGGTAGAGGGCGAGTGAGACGGAGTCCGGTATCGGGTCGGGCAGGCCGCCGTCGTCGACGGTGACGACCATGCCCGCCCGCCTGCTGCCCTCGACCAGTTCGCCGATGCGGTCGACTCCCGGCACCGGCGCGTGCTCGGCGAGTTGGCCGTCGCTGCGCAGCACCCCGAGCATGCCGCGGATCTCGTTGAGCGCGTCGCGCGCGGTGGCGCCGATCGACTCGAACTCCGCGCGGGCCACCGGGGAGACCCCCTCGATCCGGTACGGCGCGCTCTGCGCCTGCACCACCACCAGCGACATGTGGTGCGCGACCACGTCGTGCAGGTCCCGGGCGATCCGGGCCTTCTCCTCCAGGACGGCCCGGCGGGCCCGCTCGACCTCGTTGACCTCCTCCTGCCGCGCCAGCTCGCGCCGCGAGAGCACCAGCCAGCGGACCAGCAGCCCGAAGATCACCAACCCGGTGAGGCCGACCGCCCAGCCCCGGCCGTCCTGGCCGGGGGCGTGCGCCAGGAACAACAGCACCGTGGACACCCACGCGACGGCCACCACCTGCAGCGGCGACCGCATGCTCACCGCCACCAGGAGGGCCGTCAGCACCATCACGTGCACCACCTGCCACGGGAAGCCGTAGTCCGGGAACGGCTCGAACACGATCGGGATCACCAGCGCGGCACCAGCCGAGATCGCCCATCCCAGAGCGGGATTCGCCCGGATCAGCAGGAACGGCAGCGCGGCCAGTCCACCGATCACCGGCTGCACGCCCGCCGGTACGTGGTGCGTCACCTGCAGCGTCGGCCAGGCGATCGCGAACAGCACGAGGCCGACGAACACGACGAGTGCGTCCCACCGCTGGCCCGCGTCGAGCCGGCGCGGCCGCGCCCGGCCCGCCAACCGTCGCAACGCCTCGGCGTCGCCGGCCTTCTTGTCCCTGTTCTCTCCCACGCCCAGAACCCTAGGAAACCCGGCCCCGGAAGTCCTCACCCCACGGAGTGAGATCGGCCTGGCTCCACGGTACGAGACCGGGCCGCCGATCGTCCCCGGGCGGGAGTCCCGGAACCGCGCCACAGGGTGATGTGCCAGCGTACGGCGAATTTCTAGCGTTCTCGGCATGCGAAAAGCCACCTGGACAGTGCTGGCGGCGGCGGCCGTCTCGACCCTGGTCTCCGGCGTCCCCGTCACCGCCCACGCGGACTCCACCCGCGAGGACGCGGCGGCCGCCCGGGCCGTGCTCGCGTTGACGACGCAGGCACCCGACGCGGCCGTGGCCTCGATCCCGGACGGCTTCGCGGCCGCGGCCGGCTACCGGCCCACGACGGTCGACGGGATGCTGGTGAACCCGAACGGGGACTGCTCCTCGCCGGTCCCGCTGCCCGCCGAGTTCGACGCCTCCTGCCAGGCGCACGACCTGGGCTACGACCTGCTGCGCTACGCGGACGGCGCGGGCGCGCAGCTCGGCCCGTGGGCACGCAGAAGCCTTGACGCGCAGCTGGACCGGAGGATGCACGACGCCTGCTCGGCGCGGACCGACGAGACGGCTCGGGCGTCGTGCTTCGTGATGGCCAACGTCGCCACCACGGCGGTGACGTCGAACTCGTGGCGGCAGGGCTACGTGGCGCCGCGCCCGGAGCCGGTCACCGGCTACCTGCTGGCCGCGGGCGGCGGGCTCGCGGTGCTCGGCGGCGCGGTGGCGGCGGGCCGGCTGCGCCGCCGCGGCCTCGCACCCCGGCGCCTCCTGACGGACGCACCCCGGCACCTCGGCGC
>NZ_JBFUJP010000115.1:0-8339 GCF_056401315.1 Rhodococcus sp. P4_F5
GGGCACTGCTGGTTGGCTACGTTCGGAAGGGATAACCGCTGAAAGCATCTAAGCGGGAAGCCTGTTCCAAGATGAGGTTTCTCACCCACTTGTGGGGTAAGGCCCCCGGCAGACCACCGGGTTGATAGGCCGGAACTGGAAGCCCAGTAATGGGTGTAGGTGACTGGTACTAATAGGCCGAGGACTTACCACAAAGAAGCTACGCGTCCACTGTGCGGTATCTGARACAACACACGTTGTCAGAGCCGGCTGCTTGATTCCATTGATTTGGTGTCTGTGCCGGTTCCGTGTGAAAATTTCACAGAGTTACGGCGGCCATAGCGGAGGGGAAACGCCCGGTCCCATTCCGAACCCGGAAGCTAAGCCCTCCAGCGCCGATGGTACTGCACTCGACAGGGTGTGGGAGAGTAGGTCACCGCCGTACATATTTTGCGAATGCCTCGCATCACGACTCCTTTAGGGGTTGTGGTGCGGGGCATTTCGCGTTTCCGGGGCCGGTCGACCTTCGCGCGGAGGCGCCCTGGCAGACTGTGCGAATGCTGTCGCGAAAGAATCTGCTGCGTTCTGTCCCACTTGCGCTTGCCGCGGTCACCGCGCTGACACTGACGGGCTGTGGATCGGATTCCGCGTCCGACGAGTCCACCTCGGATGCGTCACTGAGCGCCGGCGACCTGAATGTGCAGTTCAACGGCGACGAGCCGCCGACGCTGACCTTGCCCGCGGACAAGCCGGACCTGGCCGAAACCAAGATCACGGTGGTGGCAAAGGGTGACGGGGCCACTGTCGGACCCAACGACCAGGTGACCCTCGAGTACCAGGGCACGAGCTGGGACACCGGAGAGATCTTCGACCAGAGTTACGGTCGTGCACCGGCCACGTTCGCCCCGAGCCAGGTGATCCCGGGGTTCGCGCAGGCGCTCGTCGGGCAGCAGGTCGGTTCGAAG
Organism: Rhodococcus sp. P4_F5; assembly: GCF_056401315.1. Lineage (NCBI taxonomy): Bacteria > Bacillati > Actinomycetota > Actinomycetes > Mycobacteriales > Nocardiaceae > Rhodococcus > Rhodococcus sp. P4_F5. Next base: position 945 of record NZ_JBFUJP010000115.1, read on the forward strand.
GTCCTCGCCGAGATCCCGCCGAAGGACGCCTACGGTCCGGCCGGCAGTGGCTCGGAGCTCGCGGGTCAGACTCTGGTCTTCCTGGTCGACATCAAGAGCGTCGACTAGGGCAGGGGCGTCGCCAGGCGGGTCTGCGCGCTGCGCCCGCGAAGCGTCACCGTGTCGCCCAGCGTCCACCGTGCGGCCTCGTCGGCGCCGGCCGCGGCCACCGCGCGGTCGGAGGCGAGCACGGCTCCGGGGACTGTCTTGGCGAGTTCGGACAGGCGCGCGGCCTCGTTCACGGGGTCGCCGATCACGGTGTACTCGAATCGCTTTCGGGCGCCGATGTTCCCGGCCACCGCGGTGCCGGCCGCGACCCCGACGGCCGCGTCGCAGTCGGGCACCTCGACGCGCAGCCGTTGCTGGATCCAGCGGACCGCGGCCAGCGCGCTCCCGGCCGGGTCGTCCAGGTCAGCGGGCGCACCGAAGATCGCCAGCGCCGCGTCGCCCTCGAACTTGTTGACGAAGCCGCCGTGCCGGTCCACCTCGTCGACCACCACGTCGAAGAAGCGGTTGAGCAGGTCGACCACCTGCTGCGGGGGACGGGACGCCGCGAGCTGCGTCGAGCCCACCAGGTCGATGAAGAACACCGCGACCTCGCGCTCCTCGCCGCCGAGTTCGGGATTGCGCGCTATGGCGGCCTCGGCCACCTCGTGACCGACGTGCAGGCCGAAGAGGTCCCGGATTCGTTCGCGTTCGGACAGGCCCTCCGCCATCCGGTTGAAACCACTCTGCAGTTCCCCGAGCTCGGTGCCGTCGTACACCTGGATCCGGGTACCGAGGTGGCCCTTCTCGACCTCGGTCATGGCGGCGCGGACGGACCGGATGGGAGCGACCGTCGCGGCCACCCCGAGCAGGGTGAGCAGCAGTCCGAACACCAGCGCGGCGCCGCCGATGGCCAGGATCGACCACGCCAGCTGGTCCGGGCTGGCCTCCTCGTGCAGCAGCGAGAACAGCGCGACCAGGATCAGCCCGGTGACGGGTACCCCCGTACCGAGGAGCCAGGCCAGCACGTTGCGGCCGGTGACGCCCGCGATCCGGACCCGGCGCGGATCGCCCGCCTCGAGTGCGCGCGCGGCGGCGGGGCGCAGGGCGAACTCGGCCAGCAGGTATCCGAAGGCGCAGATGGTGGTGCCGCTCATCGCGATGGTCAGCGAGACCTTCGGGATGGTCTCGGGATCGACCATGGCGTAGGCGGTGGTGAACACCACCAGCCCGCCGAGCCACAGCACGATCTGAATACGGGTCAGTTTCCACGGCATCGACAGCGCCGCGGCCGCCTCCTCGCGCGTCGGTGCCCGGCCCTCGACGGCCCAGCGCAGCCCACGCAGGGCACGCAGGGTGCCCCAGACCAGGCCGACGACGGTGGCCACGACGAGATAGGCCGGGCCGAGGACGGCGTCGACGAAGAGGAACTCCCGAGTCAGCAGTTCCGGTCCGGGGACCACTGCGATGAGCGCGCCGACCACGACGAATCCGACCAGATTGGTCACCAGCAGGCTGACGGTGAGCAGCACCTGTACCCGCAGCCGCCGACGCCGCGGCGTCTCGGTGGGGGAACCGAGGAGGCGCGAGCCCAGCGGGGCTGTGGAAACTCCGGGAACTGCCATGATCGCCGAGCGTAATGGCTCCGGCCAGCTGTGGTCGGGACCGGCGCTGGCGTGCTCTAGTGTGGTCCGAGTGCGTCTCGTGATTGCCAACTGCCATGTCGACTACGTCGGCCGTCTCACCTCCCACCTTCCGAAGGCCCGACGGCTGCTGCTGGTCAAGTCCGACGGTTCGGTGAGCATCCATGCGGACGACCGTGCCTACAAGCCGCTGAACTGGATGAGCCCGCCCTGCTGGCTGGTCGAGGACGACGCCGGCGACGGCAAGCAGCTCTGGGTGGTGACCAACAAGGCCGGCGAGGAACTGCGGATCACCATCGACGAGGTGGAACACGACTCCTCGCACGAGCTCGGCGTCGACCCGGGTCTGATCAAGGACGGCGTCGAGGCGCACCTGCAGGAGCTGCTCGCCGAGCACGTCGAGACACTCGGCCCCGGCTACACGCTGGTGCGGCGCGAGTTCATGACGGCGATCGGCCCGGTGGACCTGATGTGCCGCAATGCCGACGGCGCGTCGGTGGCCGTGGAGATCAAGCGCCGGGGGGAGATCGACGGCGTCGAGCAGCTGACCCGCTACCTCGAACTGCTCAACCGGGACCCGCTGCTGGCCCCGGTCACCGGTGTGTTCGCCGCGCAGCAGATCAAGCCGCAGGCCCGGACGCTGGCGGAGGACCGCGGAATCCGTTGCCTGACCCTCGACTACGAGGCGCTGCGCGGAATCGAGAGCACCGAGTTCAGGCTGTTCTGAGCGGCATTTAGGCTGGATTCATGCCCCGCCGCAATCATCACCGTCGCGCCGAGCCGCCGTCGCCGCTGGGCGGCTCGCAGGCCCGTGTGGAGTCCGGCCCGGCCGGCTACGACGGCGAGCAGTACCAGGTCCGGCAGATCCCGGGCGCCCGCGCCACCAAGACCTACCGGTGCCCCGGCTGTGACCACGAGATCCGGCCCGGCGTTGCGCACCTGGTGGCCTGGCCGGCGGACGCGATCGGCGGAGCCGAAGACCGCCGGCACTGGCACTCAGGATGCTGGAACGGGCGCGGGTCCCGCGGGATCACCCGGCGTTGGTCGTGACGTCCCGCTCGGAGTCCTGGTACTCGTCCGCGGAGCCGTGCTCGTCCTGACCGGCGTCGTTCTGATCGGACTCGCCGTGAGCCTCGTCCTCGGCCGCCGCTGAGTCCCGGCGGTCCTTGCGCTCGGACTCGTTGACGCCGTCGAGCAGCTCGCCCTCCCGGTTGACCGAGGCCAGCATCGCCGGCACCGAATCGAGCTGGCCGCGAATACCCAAGAGCTGGGCGAGGACCCGGCCCCGGAGGACCCGCAGCTCCTCGGCGAGTTCCTTGGCGTGGGCGATCCGCTTCTCGGCCTGTTCGGTGGCGGTCTGCAGCCGGCGCCGGGCCTCGTTGGTGGCGTCGGTGATCCGGCGGGCCGCCTCGGCCTTGCTGGTCGCCTCGAGCTCCTCGACCGCGCTGACCACCTTGGTGCGGCGTTCGCTCATGGTGATCTCGAAGTCCTGCTGGATCTGGCTGCGCTTGGCCTCGGACTCCGCCTCCATGCGGGCCCGCTCGCTCTGGGCGGCCTCGACGATCCGGGCGGCCTCGGTGCGCGCGGCGGCCATGGTCTGGGTGTGCTCGGTCTCGAGCGCGGAGCGGAGGTCGGCGAGCTCGGCCAGCCGGGTCTCGTGCTCGGCGCGCATCGCGGTGCTGTCCTGCTGGGCGATGGACACCATCTCGGCGGCCTCGGCCTGTGCATGGGCGCGCACCTCGGAGGCCTCGTCGGAGGCGAGGCGCAGCATCCGGGAGATGCGCTCACTCATGCCCTCGGCGGTGGTCGGCGGCACGGACAGCCGGTCGACGTCCTTGCGCAGGTCGTCGATCTCGTCGCGGGCGTCCTCGAGCTGCATCGCCAGGTCCCGGGCCTGCGCGGCCGCGGCGTCCCGATCGGTTGCGGTCACCCGCAGCTCGGCGTCGAAACGGTCGAAGTAGTGACGAACCTCGTCGCGGTCGTAACCCTTGCGTGCGACGGTGAAGGGGAGCGGAATCGATCCGCGGTCGTGCTCGTTGGCCATGCTCATAACCTACCGTCGCTGCGCTTGTGGTGTCGTCGCCCTGTCAGGCGTGATGAAAATACGCGAGACCGCCGCGCGGGAGGCGTTCGGCTCCCCGCACGGCGGTCAGGTGTGGGTGGAAGGGGTGCTCAGTGCCCGCCGTCGGCGGCCGGCTCGACGAGCTCGACCAGCACGCCGCCGGCGTCCTTCGGGTGCAGGAAGTTGATCCGCGAGTTCGCGGTGCCGCGGCGCGGTGCGTCGTAGAGCAGCCGGACGCCACCGGCGCGCAGGCGCTCGGAGATCGCGTCGAGGTCGGTGACGCGGTAGGCGAGCTGCTGCAGGCCCGGGCCGCTGCGGTCGATGAACTTGGCGATCGTGGAGTTCTCGTTGAGCGGCGCGAGCAGCTGGATCGCGGTGGAGCCCGCCGGGCTGCCGGGCACCGACAGCATGGCCTCGCGGACGCCCTGCTCCTCGTTGGTCTCCTCGTGCGTGGAGACGAGGCCCAGGTGTTCGGCGTACCAGGCGATCGCGACGTCGAGGTCGGGCACTGCGATGCCGACGTGGTCGATGGCCGTCACGAGGTCGGAGGCCAGGGGGGAAGTGGCCGAGCTGGGGGCAGAGTGTGTCATGACATTGACGTTAGCGTTACCGTCTTGGTAGTTCTCGTGGGGATGTGGCTTTAACCGGTGCCCGCCCGCACTGATCTTTGGAGGAAGCCGTGAGCAGTTCTGTAATCGTCGCCGGAGCCCGTACCCCGATGGGGCGGCTCCTGGGTTCACTCAAGGACTTCTCCGGGTCCGATCTCGGTGRCATCGCCATCAAGGGCGCGCTCGAGAAGGCCGGCGTCGCGCCCGAGAAGGTCGAGTACGTGATCATGGGCCAGGTGCTCACCGCGGGCGCCGGTCAGATGCCCGCCCGCCAGGCCGCCGTGGCAGCCGGCATCCCCATGGACGTGCCGGCCCTGTCCATCAACAAGGTGTGCCTGTCCGGCGTCGACGCGATCGCGCTGGCCGACCAGCTGATCCGCGCCGGCGAGTTCGACATCGTGGTCGCCGGCGGCCAGGAGTCGATGAGCCGCGCGCCGCACATGCTCGAGAAGAGCCGCGAGGGCTTCAAGTACGGCGACGTCACCCTGCGTGACCACATGGCGTACGACGGCCTGCACGACATCTTCACCGACCAGGCGATGGGGCTGCTGACCGAGCAGGTCAACCAGCAGGAAGCCAGCCACATCACCCGCGAGGAGCAGGACGCGTTCGCCGCGGCGTCGCACCAGAACGCCGCCCGCGCCTGGAAGAACGGCCTGTTCGACAACGAGGTCGTGCCGGTGCAGATCCCGCAGCGCAAGGGCGACCCGATCGTCTTCGCCGAGGACGAGGGCATCCGCGCCGACACCACCGCCGAGTCCCTGAGCAAGCTGCGTCCGGCCTTCAGCAAGGACGGCACCATCACCGCCGGTTCGGCCTCGCCGATCTCCGACGGCGCCGCCGCGGTGGTCGTGATGAGCAAGGCCAAGGCGGAGGAGCTGGGCCTGAGCTGGATCGCCGAGATCGGCGCCCACGGCGTCGTCGCCGGCCCGGACTCCACCCTGCAGTCGCAGCCCGCCCGCGCGATCGCGAAGGCCTGCGCGAAGGAGGGCATCGCGCCCACCGACCTCGACCTCGTCGAGATCAACGAGGCGTTCGCGGCGGTCGGCATCGCGTCGACCCGTGAGCTGGGCCTGGACGCGGACAAGGTCAACGTGAACGGCGGCGCCATCGCGGTCGGGCACCCGCTCGGCATGTCGGGTGCGCGCATCGCCCTGCACCTGGCGCTCGAGCTGCAGCGTCGCGGCGGCGGTGTCGGCGCGGCCGCACTGTGCGGCGGCGGCGGTCAGGGCGACGCGCTGATCATCCGGGTGCCCCAGCAGTAACTCGCCCGGTCAGCGGCCACAACTGCACCAACCGAATCCGACTACAAGGCGTCGTAGATCACACACGACGGCGCCTTGTTGTCCGATTTGCTCAGGCACAATGGTGGGCATGCCGAAGATCCTCGACGTGTCCACGCCCGCGAAGCGGTTCCGCCTGGTTGCCCAGTGGGAGGCCGTCACCTGGGCCGCCCTGCTGGTTGCGATGTTCTTCAAGTGGGTGCTCGGGTACGAAGAGGCCGTCCGGATCCCCGGAATGGTGCACGGCATCGCCGCCTTCGTTCCGTTCGTGTTGATCGCGCTGGTGACCGCGCGGTCGCTGAAGTGGGACCTGATGACCACCTTCTGGGCGTTGGTGTCGAGCGTGCCGCCGTTCGGGACGATCGTGTTCGAGCGCTGGGCCGTGCGTAACGGCAAGCTCGCCGAGTTGTCCGCCGAGGCGGTCGCGTCCGGCAAGGTCGCGGATCCCGCCCTCGCCGAGGCCTGATTCCCAGACACATCCGCAGTGCCCCCGAACCGTCACGGTTCGGGGGCACTGCGCGTATCTGGGGGTCCGGGGGTTTCCAGGCGTACCGGGGTCCGGGTGGGAGGGGTGAGGCGCGCTGACACCCGGGTGGGCGTGCCAGACTGTTGGGTGTGACTCGACCTGGCTCTCGCCCGCCCGCACGTCCCTCGGCCGCCGCGGCTGCCGCCATGTCCGGGGCCGTGGACCTGTCGGCCCTCAAGGACCGCGCGCAGTCCCCGCCGCCGTCGCAGCAACCGACGGGCCCCGTCGGCGAGGCGGGCCCGACCGGGCTCGCGCCGGTCGTCGACGTCACCGAGGCCACCTTCGAAGCGGAGGTGCTCGAGCGGTCGTCCCAGGTGGTGGTGCTGGTCTCGATGTGGTCCGAGCGGAGCCCGTCGAGCGTCCAGTTCTCCGGGGTGCTCGAGTCCCTGGCCCGCCGGGGCGCGGGTGACTGGGTCCTGGCCCGGGTGGATGTCGACACCAACCCGCGGATCGCGCAGGCGTTCGGTGTGCAGGCCATCCCGACCGTGGTGGCCGTGGCCGCGGGGCAGCCGCTCGCCGACTTCGAGGGCGTCCAGCCCGAGGACCAGGTCAGTGGCTGGCTCGAGCAGGTGCTGCTCGCCACGGCCGGCAAGCTCGCCGGTCCGCCGGCGTCGGGCGGCGAGGAGGAGCCCGAGGTCGAGGACCCGCGGTTCGTCGCCGCCGAGGACGCTCTCGCCGAGGGTGACCTGGCCGGCGCCGAGGCCGGCTACCAGGCGATCCTGGACGCGGAGCCGGGCAACACGGCCGCGCTCGGCGCCATCCGCCAGGTGCGCTTCCTGGCCCGGGTGCAGGACGTGGCGCCCGACGCGGTCGCCAAGGCGGACGCCGCCCCGACCGACGTGCAGGCGCAGCTCGACGCCGCCGACGCGCTGCTCTACACCCAGCAGGCAGAGGAGGCGTTCGGCCGGCTCATCGAGACGATCCGGCGCACCGCGGGCGACGACCGGACCGCGGCCCGCACCCGGCTGCTCGAGCTGTTCGAGCTCTTCGACCCGGCCGACCCGATGGTGGTCGCCGCGCGCCGCAAGCTGGCTTCCGCGCTGTACTGAGCCTGAACGCGTCCGGCCCCGCCTCGGTGAACGAGGCGGGGCCGGAACGGATGTGGCTGTCTCAGCCGATGCTGAAGGGCTGGCCCCACAGGGTGGTGGTGCTGGTGACGGTGTCGGTGTTCACCGTGACGGTCGCGAAGGAGCGGGCCTGCGCGTAGCCGGCGCAGCCGTTGACCGCCATGGTCGAGTCGGCGTAGGTG
>NZ_JBFUJP010000116.1:0-8273 GCF_056401315.1 Rhodococcus sp. P4_F5
CCCGGTGATCTCGTCGTCGTGGGGCCGCCGACCCGCCGCGGCGGACCAGCAGCCGGCCAGCACGTCGAAACCGAGGTGGTGCAGGTCGCTGTGGGCGGGCCAGCGGGCCGCCGCCCACGCCGGTTCGTTGTGGGCGGCGTCGATGCCCGCCAGCGACGAACTGTGCAACTCGAAGGTCAGGTCGCGGCGCAGCGGCAGCAACGCGTCGCCGTGGGCAGGGGCCCGAAGAGCCTGCATGGTCAGTCCGGTGAACACCGCCACCCGCCGGTCGGTCCAGCGCAGCACGCGCCGGTGCGCGTGCCGGTCCACCGTCCACAGCACGATCAGCGCGACGGCCACACCGATCGCCGTCTCCACCAACCGCTCCCACACGACCGGCGCGACCGCGGCGTGCGGTTGGCCGGTGTTGCCGATCAGGATGGCGAGCGGGGTGATGAAGACGACGGCCAGGCCGTAGTTGCGGGTGACGAACAGTTCGAAGAGCAACTGCAGTGCCATCACCGTCAGCACCAGCCACACCCCGCTGAGGTGGAGGGAGAACAGCACCGCGAAGACCACCACGCCCACCACGGTTCCGGCGACGCGGTGGATGCCCCGGTAGGTGCCCAGGATCCGGTCCGGCCCCTGGTGCAGGACCAGTACGGCGGTGATCACCGCCCAGTCCGGCCGGTCGGTCCCGATCGCGACCGTGGCACCCCCGGCCACCAGGCAGGCCACCAGCACCCGGGTGGCCGCGGTCCAGGCGTGACTGTCCGGGTGCAGCGCGCGCAGGAACCGGTAGCGCACCCCGGGCCGCGGCATCGGCGGCTGCGGTCGGACGTCGTCGAGGTCCGAGTCCGGGTCCAGGCTGGGGTCCCGGCGGATGGCGCCGGACAGCCGCACCTGGGCGGCGGAGAGGACCTCGACGAGCGGATGTCCGCGGGCCACCAGTCCGCCGTCGTAGAGGCTCTGCCAGGCCACCTGCAGCATCTGCGTGGCCCGGTGCCGCAGCGCGGGCGTTCCCTGGCCCGCGGCCTGCCGGGCCACGTAGTCGTCGACCGCGGCGGTGGCGGCCGCGGCCGCCAGCACCTCCGGGCCGTGCGGCCTCCGCAGCGCACCGACCATCGAGACGGCCACCGCGCTGGCGCCGCCGAGGGCACACCACAGCGCAATCTCGGTCGGGCTCATGCCGGACTGCACGTTCAGCGCGCCGATCTGGGTGGTGAGGACGAGGAACCAGACGCCGGGTGGGCCGAGCCGCAGGGCGTCGACGGTGTAGGTCCCGACCACCGCGACCGCCGACATGACCAGCACCACCCACATCAGCAGGGCGGGCGATCCGCCGTCGGCGATGGCATCGCGCACCGGTTCGCCGACGAGCGCGCCGACCCAGGACGCGGCCACGAGCGCCAGCGCCGCCAGCGCGACCACCTTCCACCGCGCGCGGTACGGCCTGCCCTCCCCGTAGATCACCGCGAAGGCGCCGATGGTGACGGTCAGTGCCTGCTGCGGGTAGCCGAGGGCGACCGCGGCCAGCGCCGGGATCCCCATCGCGAACGCCGCCCGGGTGGCACCGGGCCAGCGTCGCCCGGCGGGCGGCAGCCCGAACAGGACCTGCCGAGCGGGTGCCGGGGACGGCGGGCCGTGCGACTCAGGCACGGGGCGCGGCCGAGCGGGGCGGGGGAGCTGACACGGAACTGATCGTAGTGACCGTCGAGGCTCATGCTCGTCGGGTGATGCGGGGACGGCCCAGGGCTGATGCGATCGAGCCTGTCGTCGTCGAACAGGAGCGCGTTGTGAGTGTGGATCTCGAGAAGCTGGCCGCGAAGGCCTACGTGTACGGATTTCCGTTGGTGTTCAATCTCGACCAGGTGCGGCGCTACGTCACCACCGGCGTCGGATCCAACCCGGCGGCGCCGTTCAACGAGTTCAGCCACGCCGCCACGCTGGCCGGGCCGCAGGACACCTTCGTCTCCATCAACAACGACACCGTGTACTCGATGTGTCAGCTGGACCTGACGAACGGTCCGCTGCTGCTCGAGGTCCCGGACACCGACGGCGCGTACTACGTGCTCCAGTTCGTGGACGCGTGGACCGACAACTTCGCGTACGTGGGCAAGCGTGCCACCGGGACGGCCGCAGGGCGATACCTGCTGACCCCTCCGGGCTGGACGGGACAGGCGCCGTCCGGCGTCACCCGGATCGCGTTCCCCACTGCGGTCGCGTCGATCGTGGGTCGGTGGGCCTGCAGTGGCGAGGCAGACCTGCCCCGCGTCCGCGCTCTGCAGCAGCAGCTCAGGTTGGCGGCAGTCGGCGAGCAGGCGCGGCCGCTCGGGTTGCCCACGCCTGATCCGAATGTGCCGGAGGCACTGGTGTTCTGGGAGAAACTGCGGGCGTACCTGCTGGCGTACCCGCCCGCCGCGCGGGACCTGCCGCTGCAGCAGGCGTTTGCGCCTCTCGGCCTGCTCGAGTCCGGGGGCAGCCCGTATCCGGCGGCCGACCCGGACCTGGTGTCCGCGCTGGCGGCCGGGGCGAAGGCCGGTCACGACGGGCTCGTCGCCGCACTGAGGTCCGGTGCCGGGGACACCGTCGTCAACGGCTGGCACCAGCCGTTCCACGTCTTCGACTACAACGACGACTTCTTCGAGGTCGGCACCATCGACTCGCCAGAGTGGCGGATCGCGGACCGCGCGAGGGCGATCGGGCTGCGGGCGGCCGCGGCAATGGGCGGACTGTGGGGCAACCACGGCTACGAGGCGGCGTACTCCCCGGTCTACCTGGACGGCGACGGCGACGAGTTGACGGGTGAGCGCAGCTACACCCTGACCTTTGCCCAGACGCCGCCGGTGGACGCGTTCTGGTCGATCACGATGTACGACGTGCCCGACTACTACCTGGTGGCCAACGAGATCGACCGGTACTCGATCGGTGACCGTACTCCCGGACTGGTGTACGGAGCCGACGGCTCGTTGACCCTCACGCTCAGCGCGACCGCGCCCACCGACCAGACCGCGAGGGCGAACTGGCTGCCCGCGCCGGCCGGTCGCTTCCGGCCGCTGCTGCGGATGTACAGCCCGCGGCCCGAGGTGTTCGAAGGAACCTACGAGATTCCGCCGATCATCAAGGCCTGAAACACTTTTACCGCGATCTGAAGGAGCAATATGGGCGAGTTGCTGCTGTTGTTGGTGCCGGAGATGATCGGCCTGATCGTCACGCCCGCCGCGATCGCGGGATGCGTGCTGCTGCTGCAGTCGCACGAGCCGATCCGCAATGCGTTGAGCTTCGGCGGCGCGTTCCTGTTGGTGTACACGGTGATCGGGGTGGCGTCGCTGCTGGGCGGGGCCGGCGACCCGTCGGCGACCTCGCAGACCGTCTCGCACTGGGTTGGCGTCTGCGTCGGCGTGCTGTTCCTGGTCGTCGGTTTGGTGCAGTTGGCGAAGCGGACGAAACTCCGTGCGGAGAAACCGAAGTGGGTCGTCGAGCTGGAGGAGGCCACGCCGCGGCGGGCGTTCGCGATCGGGTTGGTCCTGGCGAACCTCAATCCGAATCTGTTCATCATGCTCTCGGGTATGACCATCATCTCCAGCTCGGACTCGACCTGGTCGCAGGCCTTGCTCGGGACGGCGTTGCTGCTGCTGGCGGCCGGCCTGGACTTCCTGGTGCCGATCGGCGCCTACGTGCTGCTCGGCGACCGGGCGCGGCGCGGGTTGGACACCGCGAAGAACTGGATGGTCAGTCGCAACAAGGAACTCGGTGTGGCGGTGTTCCTCGGGTTCGGCGCCCTGTTCACGATCCGGGGTGTGCTGGCGTTGACGTAGCGGCGCGCCGGACCGTCACGCGGTGTCCTCCGGGTCGGCGTAACACGGTCGCACCCCGACATCCATCGGAAACCGGACCGCGGTGTCGCCGAACAGAAGTCGGGTCGCCGCGGCCGTCGCGTCGAGCACGTGCCGGGTCGCGGCCGCGGCGTCGCGGCAGTGAACCACCACCTCGTCGTGCTGGAAGAACACCAGCTCGGCGTCGCCGGAATCGGCGAGGCGACGTCGCAGCTCGGCCAGCAGGCACAGCGCCCACTCGGCGGCGGTGGCCTGGACGACGAAGTTGCGGGTGAACCGGCCGCGGGCGTGTGCGTCGCCGTCGGACCACCAGCGATCGTCCGGCGGTGGGCAGGCCCGGCCCAGCCAGGAGTGCACCACCTCGCCGCGTTCGCCGGCCCGGGCCGCCTCCTCGACGTACTGCACCGCGACCGGGAATCGCTTGCGCAGCATGGCGAGCAGTGCCCGGGCCTCTCCCGCGGTCGCGCCGTACAGCACCCCGAGGATCGCGACCTTGGCCTTGGCCCGGTCGCCGTCGAACACCTCCGCGGCCACCGGCGCGTAGAGGTCGTCGGCGCCCGCCGCCTCCACCATCAGCCGGTCGCCGGACATCGCGGCCAGGATGCGGGGCTCGAGCTGGCCGGCGTCCGCCACCACGAAGGTGTGGCCGGGATCGGCAATGACGCTCGAGCGCAGCGTCTTCGGGATCTGCAGTGCCCCGCCGCCGCGGCTCGCCCAGCGGCCGGAGACCACGCCGCCGGGCACGTACACCGGCCGGAACCGGTCGCCTCGCACCCAGGAGTCCAGCCACGCCCACCCGTTGGTGGTGTGCAGCTTGGCGAGGTCCCGGTAGCGCAGCAGCGGTTCCACGGCTGGATGGTCGACCTCGCGCAGAAGGTACGCGCGGGTGGAGGGCAACTCGACACCGTCCCGGGCGAAGGCGTCCACCAGTTCGGGGTGCGAGGCGGGATTGACGCGGCGGCCGAAGGCGGCCCCGATCTCCTCCGTGACCTCCAGAATCCGTTGTGGCACCGCATCGCCCGACGTCCGTGGTCCCAGCGCACGGGTGAGCAGCTCGTGGTGGGCGGCGGCCGAGAACGGCAGGCCGGTGTGGCTCATCTCCGCCGCGGCCAGCGCGCCGGCCGACTCGGCGGCGACCAGCAGCCGCAGTCGTGGGTCCGCGCCGATCCGGTCGAGCTGGTCGGCGTGCTCCGAGAGCACCTCCGCGGGGTCGCGGGAGGGCGTGGCGTCGAACAGCCCGGGCCGGTCGTCGACCGGGGCGGCCGCGGCGACGGGCGGCTGCCCGGCCCGGGTGCGCAGCAGCGCGCCGGTCAACGCCAGGTCGTGGCAGCGCCGCACCCTCAGCCCGGCGCGCAACACCGCGGGGTAGACGGCCGCGGTGTCCGGCCACACCCAGCGCGGGTGTTCGGGCTCGAGGGCGCGGACCGCGGCGACCGGGTCGGGGAAGGCCAGCGGTTCGCCGACCGGGCGGCCGGCGTCGTCGGTACGGGTCACGTGGGTGTGCTCGGGCCCGGGCACCGTCACGATCCTCACCCCGGCCAGTGTGCCGTGCCGCGGCCAGGAGGTGGCGCGGCGGTCCGGCTATGCCGGGTGCGCGCCGTGCCGGATCTCCTCCCGGTGGGAGGCGAACCCGAGCGTCTCGTAGGTCACCAGCGCCAACAGCACCGCGGCGAGCAGGCCGAGCGCGGCCAGGGCCGGGAGCTGCCCGGCGAGCGGGATCAGCAACAGCAGCACCGCCGCCGTCGCGACCCGCAGCGCGTTGACCGGGCCCATCGTCGCGGTGACGTACGCCTTGAAGGCGGCCAGCCCGAGCAGGTACACCGCCGGGCCCGCGAACAGCGCCACCAGGGGCGTCCCCTGCAGCGGTTCGGTGAGCGAGTGACTGCTGCCGTCGCCGGCGTAGTTCAGGACCTTCTTCAGGCCCACGGACAGCAGCACGACACCGATCACCAGCGGCAGGTGCAGGAAGCTGTAGCCGTCGCGGGCCAGCCGGATCTGCCGCTCGCCGGTCGCCGCGGCCAGGGCCCGCTCCGCAGCGAGGGTGGTGGTGTCGAAGTAGGCCCACCAGAGCAGGCCGGAGACGGCCAGGCCCAGCATCGAGCCGACAATGATCGGCCAGGACACCGGCAGGTGGGCGACCCCGACGCCGATCGAGACGATCGACTCGCCGAGCGCGATGATCACGATCAGTCCGTGGCGCTCGGCGAAGTGGCTCGGCGAGTTCAGCCGCCAGCCCTCGCCCCCGAACAGGGTGCCGAGATAGTCGCCGACCAGCGCGGCCACCCACATCGCGGTCTGCGCGACGCCGCTGAGCTGCGACGCCACCAGCAGCAGCGTGGTGCCGGTTGCCATCGACGGGACGAAACGCAGCAGCTGCCGGCGAAGTTGGGGGTCGTCGGCGCTGACCAACCAGAACGTGACCAGGTGCATCAGCCGCACGAAGAAGTAGCCGGCCGCGAAGACCACCGGCCCGGACAGACCGCCGGGGATGTCCTCGAACGCCTCGGGGATGGTAATCGCGACGACGAACATCGCCCCCATCGCGAAGAACAGGGACACCCGGGCGAAACCCTCGTCGGCACGGATCACGTTGCCCAGCCAGGCGTAGCCGATCCAGCACCACCACAGCACCGCCATCGCCAGCAGCCCGCGCACCAGGTTCCGTGCAGAGCCGTCGTTGCCGGCCATCAGCTCGGTGACCCCGGTCAGCGCGAAGACGAAGACGAGGTCGAAGAAGAGCTCCAGCGGAGAGACCGACGAGCGTTCCTCGGTAGCCTGCAGGCGCACGTGCCGCGAGGTGTTCACCGGCTAATGGTGCCACCGACTGAGGTGGTGTCGGGTGCCGTCGGTAAGCTAGAAAATTGGACTTGTTACCAGTTCCCAGATCCGGAGGTTGATTGGCGTGGCGCTCGTCGTGCAGAAGTACGGCGGATCCTCGGTGGCATCTGCCGAGCGCATCCGACGCGTCGCTGAACGGATCGTGGAGACCAAACGGGCGGGCAACGACGTCGTCGTCGTTGTCTCGGCCATGGGCGACACCACCGACGAGCTGCTTGACCTGGCACAACAGGTCTGCCCGTCGCCGCCGGCGCGTGAGATGGACATGCTGCTGACCTCCGGGGAGCGCATCTCGAACTCGCTGGTCGCGATGGCGATCCACGCGTTCGGCGAGGAGGCTCGCTCGTTCACCGGCTCGCAGGCCGGGGTCATCACCACGGGCGCTCACGGCAACGCGAAGATCATCGACGTCACACCGGGCCGCGTCCGGGACGCACTGGACGAGGGCTCGATCGTRCTGGTCGCCGGGTTCCAGGGCGTCAGCCAGGACAGCAAGGACGTCACCACCCTCGGCCGGGGCGGCTCGGACACCACCGCCGTCGCCCTCGCCGCCGCGCTGAACGCCGACGTCTGCGAGATCTACACCGACGTCGACGGCATCTTCAGCGCGGACCCGCGGATCGTCTCCGACGCGCAGAAGCTGGACACCGTCTCCTTCGAGGAGATGCTCGAGATGGCGGCGTGCGGGGCGAAGGTGCTCATGCTGCGCTGCGTCGAGTACGCCCGTCGTTACAACGTGCCCGTGCACGTCCGTTCCTCGTACACCACCAAGCCCGGCACCATGGTGTCCGGATCGATGGAGGACATTCCCGTGGAAGAAGCCATCCTCACCGGCGTCGCGCACGACCGCAGCGAGGCGAAGGTCACCGTCGTCGGTCTGCCCGACGTGCCGGGCTACGCCGCCAAGGTCTTCCGTGCGGTTGCCGACGCCGAGATCAACATCGACATGGTGCTGCAGAACATCTCGAAGGTGGAGACCGGCAAGACCGACATCACCTTCACGCTGCCCAAGACGGACCTGGCCGCCGCGGTCGAGAAGCTGACCGCGCTGCAGGCCGAGATCGGCTTCTCGGAGATGCTCTTCAACGAGGAGATCGGCAAGGTCTCGCTCGTCGGGGCCGGCATGAAGAGCCACCCCGGCGTCACCGCCACGTTCTGCGAGACGCTCGCCGAGGCCGGCATCAACATCGACCTCATCTCCACCTCCGAGATCCGTATCTCGGTGCTGGTCAAGGACTCGGATCTCGACGACGCGGTGCGCGCGATCCACAAGGCATTCGATCTGGGCGGCGCCGAAGAGGCCGTCGTCCACRCGGGAACGGGACGCTAGACATGGGTCTGACAATTGCAGTGGTCGGCGCCACCGGACAGGTCGGCGCCGTCATGCGCGGCCTGCTCGAGCAGCGGAACTTCCCCGCGGACAAGGTGCGCTTCTTCGCCTCCGCGCGCTCGGCCGGCAGCACGCTGACCTTCCGCGGCGAGGAGATCGTCGTCGAGGACACCGCGGCCACCTCCGACGAGGACCTCGCGGGCATCGACATCGCGCTGTTCTCGGCGGGTGCGACCCTCTCGCGCGCGCAGGCCCCGCGATTCGTCGCCGCCGGCGCCACCGTCATCGAC
>NZ_JBFUJP010000117.1:0-8077 GCF_056401315.1 Rhodococcus sp. P4_F5
TCTCGATGTCGTAGAGGTCGCACGGGTAGACGCCACCGACGAACAGATGGACCCGCGGGTTGGCGCCGCGCATGGCCATCTCCATCAGCTGCGCCCGCAGCGGCGCGATGCCGGTGCCGGAGCCGATCATCAGCATGTCGCGGTCCTGGGTGCGGTCCACACCGAGTGCGCCGAGCGGGCTACCCATCACCCAGGTGTCGCCGAGGTGGGTCTGGCCGACCATCGCCGGGCTGACCCAGCCGCCGGAGACGCGACGGACGTGAAACTCGATCTGCCCCTCGCTGTTCGACGGGATCGCGGGCGAGAGGTAACGCCACATCCGGGGCCGGCCGGGCACGCTCACGCTCATGTACTGGCCGGCGCCGTAGGCCATCGGCTGGTCCAGCTGGAGCCGGACCACAGCGACGTCGCGCAGCACCTGCTTGTGCTCGACGACGGTGCCGGTCCAGGTCCGCGGGCCCGCCTCGTTGTTCGCGGCGTCGATCATGGTCGAGGCGATCAGCGCGATGCTCTCGCGCCACGCGTTGTCGACCTCCTCGGTCCACATCTCGTTGCCCGCGAACTGCCTGAGCGCGGTGATCAGGGCGTTGCCGACCGCGATGTAGTGGGCTTCCTCGATGCCGTACTTGCGGTGGTCGCGACCCAGCTGGGCGAGGAACGGCAGGATCCGTTCGGGCTCGTCGAGCTTGTCGACGACGTAGGCGATCGCCTGGACCAGGCGGTCTCGCTGGACGTCCATTGCGGCGGGGAAGAACTCACGCGCCGACGGGCTCTGAGCGAAGAGGGTTGCGTAGAAGTCGCGGGTCAGCCTCGCCGGGCCGCCCTCGACCGCGGCGACGTCCTTGAACGTCGTCCGGACAAGCGAAATTGTCGTTGAATCCACCGCAGGAGTCCCCGTTCGCATACAAACGCGGCCTGCCGCAGTATCCGGTAGGTCGCGGGCCCCGGCGATCGCCGCGGGGTTGAAACGAAGTCTAGCGAGCCGACGTCACCAATGAAACAGATGTGGTTGTTCGGTCTGCAAATGAAACGCCGGCAACCGCGTAGCGAATCTGCGCCACGCGGAACCGGCAGATCCCCCGCAGCGCATCCACCTGGTGCAACGCCCGTCCGGACCGGCTCGAACGACACCGTGCCCGTGGCCGTGGGCGACTCCGGCACCCGGCCGAGCGAATGTTCCGGCACCGACCGACCACCACTCCCCCGGCCGCCACGCGCCCCGCCGATTCTGCAGAACCGCTGCGGGCGAACGGGTTCTGCCGGTTCCAGGCGTGACAAACTGGCTTCTCGAGGCCCGGCGCAGTGACGCGTCGGCCCCGCAGTACGTCTCTACCGAGAACGGAGAATTCGCAGTCGTGAAAATTGCCTTCGGGGAGGAGATGGCACGCGACCGAGAGGTCGCGCGCAGGCCCGCACCGTCCACCGCCGAGGTCGAACGTCGGCTGGCCGAGTGCACCGATTTCTATCGGCAGCCGGAACTGGCGCACCTGCCGGCGGCGCGGGCGACGGAGGTGCTCGACGAGTTGGCCCTCACCGGCCGCTACGAGCACACCGCCGAGGAGTTGCTGGTGGGGGCCAAGCTCGCGTGGCGCAACCATGCACGGTGCGTCGGCCGAAACCACTGGCGGACACTCAAGCTGATCGACGCCCGGGACGCGGTCACCGCGGAGGCGCTGGCGCAGGCCTGCTGGGAGCACCTGCGGACCGCGACCAACGGCGGCGCCCTGCAGTCGGTGATCACCATCGGCCCGCGACCGCTCCCGGACGGCAGGGAGTTCCGCATCGTCAGCCCCCAGCTCATCCGCTACGCGGGGTACCGCAACGAGGACGGCAGCATCACGGGCGACCCGTGGCACGTCGCCCTCACCGAGCAGGTGACGGAGATGGGATGGAAGGGCGCGGGCACCCGCTTCGACGTCCTGCCGCTGCTGATCTCGGTCCCCGACGAGCCGCTGCAGTGGTTCGAGGTGCCCGAGGACCTGATCCTCGAGGTCCCGCTCGTGCACCCGAACTACAAGTGGTTCGCGGGGCTGGGCCTCAAGTGGCACGCGGTACCCGCCGTCGCGAACATGGACCTGGAGATCGGCGGCCTCACCTACCCGTGCGCCCCGTTCAGCGGCTGGTACGTCAGCACCGAGGTGGGTGCCCGCAACTTCAGCGACACCGACCGGTACGACATGCTGCCCACGATCGCCCGGAAGCTGCGGCTCGACATGCGCTCGGACCGCACCCTGTGGAAGGACCGGGCGCTGGTCGAGCTGAACCGCGCCGTGATCCACAGCTACCGGGAGGCCGGGGTGATCATGGTCGACCACCACACCGTCGCCCGGCAGTTCCTGGACTTCGTCGGCCGCGAGGAGAAGGCGGGCCGCGCCTGCCCCACCGACTGGTCGTGGATCAACCCGCCGATGTCGTCGTCGCTGACGCCGACCTTCCACCGGCTCTACGACGAACCCGACCTCGACGTCCGGCCGAACTTCGTGGTCCGCGCGCAGGGCACCGGCTGCCCCTTCAACTGACCACCGCCCCCTCTGACCGAATGTCGCATTCGTTCACTTCAACTGAACGAATGCGACATTCGGTCAGGCGGACGCTCGCAGAGACCACCACGACGACAGGAAGGCCCGGCGCCACCGCCGCTCCAGAGTTACTGGAACGACGGCGGCACCGGGCCTTCCGATGTTCGGGTGGTGCGGTCAGCGCAGGTGGCGGGGCTTCCAGACCACGAGCGCGTTGTTGCGCGGTGCCGGGACCAGGTCGCGTCGGTAGCTCGCATGCACCTGGGCGATCTCGTTGGCCATCTCGGTGACCCGGCGCTGCAGCGCCTCCACCTGGTTGGTCAACTCGATGATCCGCTTGATGCCGGCCAGGTTGACGCCCTCGTCCTGGGACAGGCGCTGCACCTCACGAAGCAGTGCCACGTCCCGCGGCGAGTAGCGACGGCCGCCGCCGGTGGTCCGGTGCGGCGTGACCAGGCCCAGCCGGTCGTAGTTGCGCAGGGTCTGCGCATGCATCCCCGCCAACTCGGCGGCCATCGAGATGGCAAAGATCTGCGCGTCCGGGTCCGGCGGGTCAGCCTGGTACGGAAACTGGTCCTGCATCGTGGGTCACCTCCGCTTGGTCGAGGGGGCAGACATCAGGCGCCGGCCCAGTCCGCCCTCGGATCGAAGCCGCTGGCCTTCTCGGCCTCGAGGTAGGTACGCAACGCCTCGGTGGCCGAGTCGTCGAGGTTCTGCGGCACCGCCACCTTCACTGTCACCAGCAGGTCTCCCGCGCCGCCGCCACGCTTGTGCACGCCGCGGCCGCGCACCCGCAGGGTCCGGCCGTCGACGGTGCCGGGCGGCACCTTGACGCCGACGCGGCCCTCCAGGGTCGGCACCGACAGCGTGGTGCCGAGCACCAGTTCGCCGTAGCTGACCGGGACGGTGACCGTCAGGTCGTCGCCGTTGCGGCCGAACACCTTGTCCGCCTTGACGTTCACGGTGACGTAGAGGTCACCGGACGGCGCACCGCGGAGCCCGGCCTCGCCCTGTCCGGCGAGCCGGATCTTCTGTCCGTCGCTCACGCCCGGGGGAATCCGGACGGTGATGCTGCGCGAGCGGTTCTGCACACCGGTGCCGTGGCAGTCGGTGCACGGGTCGTCGATGATCGAGCCGGTGCCGCGGCAGTCGTCGCAGGGCTCACTGAACCCGAACGCGCCCTGGTTGCGGCTGACGATGCCACTTCCGTTGCAGTTCGGGCACACCCGCGGGCTGGTGCCCGGCTTCGCGCCGCTGCCGTGGCAGGTGGTGCACGACGCCGGACTGGTCAGCCGGAGCGGGACCGTCACGCCCAGTGCCGCGTCGCGGAACGGGAGCGTGGTCTGTGCCTCGACGTCGCTGCCGCGCTGCGGCCGGCTGCTGGTGGCGGTCCCACGTCCCGCGCCTCCGCGGCCGAACAGCCCACCGAACAGGTCGCCGATGCCGCCGTCGCCGCCGGTGGTGGTGTAGCTGGCACCACCACCGAAGAGGTCGCCGATGTTGAATTCGCCGCCGCCGAAACCGCCACCGCCGGTGGTGTACTCGGCGCCCGGCGGGTATGCCCCGCGACCGAAGCCACCGCTGGCGAACAGCCGGCGGGCCTCGTCGTACTCCTTGCGCTTGGCCTGATCCGAGAGCACGGCATTCGCCTCGCTCACGGCCTTGAACCGTTCCTCCGCACTCGCGTCACCGGGGTTGGCGTCGGGATGCAGGTCCCGCGCCAACTTCCGGTAGGCCTTCTTGATCTCGTCGGCCGTGGCGTCAGAGGAGACGCCCAGGTCCTTGTAGAAGTCCTTCTCGATCCACTCCCGCTGACTCACCGGGCGTCTCCTCCTCTCGTCGTTTCCTGTTCTACTACTGCTCGGACTCCGGCGGCGCAGGCTCGCCGTCGGTGACCGTCACCATTGCCGTGCGCAGCACCCGGTCGCCGAGGCGGTAGCCCTTGCGCAGGACCGCCGCGAGCACCGGGTTGCCGCCGTCGCCTTCCATCTGGACAGCCTCGTGCAGTTCCGCGTCGAAGGCATCGCCCTCGTCGCCGAACGAGACCAGACCCAGACCGCCGAAGACGCCGGAGAGCTTGTCCGACAACGCCTTCAACGGGCCCGACTCCAGGTCACCGTGGGCACGTGCCCGGTCGAGGTCGTCGACCACGTCCAGGAACTTGCCGACCACCGAGGCTCGCTCGGAGGCCACGGCCTGATCGATCCGGGCGAGGCTGTTACGCCGGATGTTCGCGATCTCGGCCTTGGCGTAGCCCAGCTCAGTGCCGACCTTCTCCAGTTCGCCGGTGAGCTTGGTCAAGTCGTCGACCGCGGGCTCGGGCTGGCCGGCCCCGGCCGCCTCCTCGGAGGCGGCCGGGGTGACCTCGACGTCCAAGGGCTGCCCCTCGGCTGTCAACGGATCGCGCGCGGCGTCGAACTCGCTCACTTCTTGTCCTGATCAGACGGCTCGTCCACGACCTCGGCGTCCACGACGTCGTCGCCCTGGCTCGGGCCCGCGCCGTCACCGGAGGCTGCGGCCTCGTCGGCCTGCGCCTTGTAGATCGCCTCGCCCAGTGCCTGGGACTCGGTGGAGAGCTTCTCGACCGCGGACTTGACGGCGGCGATGTCTCTGCCGGCGAGGGCCTCGTTGGCCTCCTTGACGGCGGCCTCGACCTTCTCCTTCACGTCGGCCGGCACCTTGTCCTCGTTGTCCTTGATGAACTTCTCGGTCTGGTGCACCAGCGACTCGGCCTGGTTGCGGACCTCGGCCTCCTCGCGGCGGGCCTTGTCCTCCTCGGCGTGCGCCTCGGCGTCCTTGACCATCCGCTCGATCTCCTCCTTGGACAGGCCGGAGCCGTCCTGGATCTTGATCGTGTTCTCCTTGCCGGTGCCCTTGTCCTTCGCGGTCACGTGCACGATGCCGTTGGCATCGATGTCGAAGGTGACCTCGATCTGCGGCACGCCGCGCGGGGCCGGCGGGATGCCCGCGAGCTCGAAGGAGCCCAGGAGCTTGTTGTGCGAGGCGATCTCGCGCTCACCCTGGAAGACCTGGATCTGCACGGACGGCTGGTTGTCGTCCGCCGTGGTGAAGGTCTCGCTGCGCTTGGTCGGGATGGTGGTGTTGCGCTCGATGAGCTTGGTCATCACGCCACCCTTGGTCTCGATACCGAGGGAGAGCGGGGTGACGTCGAGGAGCAGCACGTCCTTGACCTCGCCCTTGAGGACGCCGGCCTGCAGTGCGGCGCCGACGGCGACGACCTCGTCCGGGTTCACGCCCTTGTTGGGCTCGCGGCCACCGGTCATCTCGCGGACCAGGTCCGAGACAGCGGGCATACGGGTCGAGCCACCGACGAGAACGACGTTGTCGATGTCCTTGACCGCGATGCCGGCGTCCTTGATGACGGCCTGGAACGGCGCGCGGGTGCGGTCCAGCAGATCGGAGGTGATCTTCTGGAACTCGGCGCGGGTCAGCTGCTCGTCGAGGAACAGCGGGTTCTTGTCCGCGTCGACCGTGATGTACGGCAGGTTGATCGAGGTGGACTGCGAGGAGGACAGTTCGATCTTCGCCTTCTCGGCGGCCTCACGCAGACGCTGCAGGGCCATCTTGTCCTTGGTCAGGTCGATGCCGCTGCTGGCCTTGAACTTCTCGACCAGCCAGTCGACGATCCGCTGGTCCCAGTCGTCGCCACCGAGGTGGTTGTCGCCGGAGGTCGCGCGGACCTCGACGACGCCGTCGCCGATCTCGAGCAGGGACACGTCGAAGGTGCCGCCGCCGAGGTCGAAGACCAGGATGGTCTGTTCCTTCTCGCCCTTGTCCAGGCCGTAGGCCAGGGCCGCCGCGGTGGGCTCGTTGACGATGCGCAGGACGTTGAGGCCGGCGATCTGACCGGCTTCCTTGGTGGCCTGACGCTGTGCGTCCTCGAAGTAGGCAGGAACGGTGATGACCGCGTCGGTGATCTCCTCGCCGAGGTAGGCCTCCGCGTCACGCTTGAGCTTCATCAGGGTGCGGGCACTGATTTCCTGCGCGGTGTACTTCTTGTCGTCGATCGCCACGCTCCAGTCGGTGCCGATGTGGCGCTTGACGGAGCGGATGGTCCGGTCGACGTTGGTGACCGCCTGGTTCTTGGCGGGCTGGCCGACCAGCACTTCGCCGTTCTTGGCAAAGGCGACGACCGACGGAGTGGTGCGCGCGCCCTCGGAGTTGGCCACCACCACCGGCTCGCCGCCCTCCAGGACGGCAACGACCGAGTTGGTGGTCCCGAGGTCGATACCGACCGCACGAGCCATAGTGATTCCTCCTACTGGTTGCAGCACCCCCGGCCTTGGCGCACCGGGGTAAGTAGTGCTGGAGTGGTTTAGTAATACTCAGTAAGACTGAGCGTCTCCGGCTCAAGTCTGCCCGGCTCGTTTCTGAGAGTCAAGCCAAACTTGAGTCAAACTCGCTCAATCCTGTCGAAGTGGTCAACGGGGCGTATGCCCGGTTTGTTCCCACTCCCGCAGATTTCCTCTGATGCGCCGACTTTTAGCTGGCAGACGCGCCGGCACCGGAGTCGGCGGAGCCGTCGGGCGGCGCCAGCGCGCGGATACGATGCCAGATGTGGACACACCAGGCGGCCCCGACGCACCGCGCGCTCCGACGCCGCACCGACCCCCACCGCCCCGTCCCGAGTTCGCCGTCGCGCCGCTGCGCGGTGACGCCGGGGAGTCGTCGACCCCACGGGCGGTGACCATCGCACGCTCTGCCTGGTACGGCGCGTTCGCCGTCCTGGGCGGCCTCGCCGCCGCGACCCTGCTCGACCTCTCCGCCGTCCGCGACGCGCTGGCGGCGACGCTCACGGAGCAGCAGCCCGACGCCGCAACCCGCGACATCGCCGACACGGTCTCGCTCACCCTGCTGGTCAGCGGCGGCGTCGCGGCGGTGCTGACGGTGGCCGCACTCGTCGGCCTGCACCTGCTCGCCGGCCGACGCCGTGTTGCCAGGATGACGCTGACGGCGATCGGGGCGGCATCCGTCGCGGCCGCGGTCGGATTCTGGTCCCTGATGGCCGACGCCGGCGAAGTCACCGGCGGGGTGCTGCGGTGGGCACCATTCGGCTACGCCGGGCTGGTGCTCGTCGGCGTCGCCGCGCTCTTCTTCCCGCCCGTCGGCCGCTGGCTCAGCCGCTAGCACCGTCCACCCGAAGTTCGGCTGGATCGGCGAGGCAACCCTGCAGCTTGTGTGGGACAACGTGATCGGGGGTGAAGACCACCGCGGATCCGGTTCAACGTCCCAGACGCCGCCACGGTGAACGCCAATCCCGCCGGCCGGACGCGGTCCCCGCCGCGGTCGGCCGTGTGGTCGGCCGAGTGTGCACCTACCGGTGACGCCACGCGGTGTTTGCCCCACAACTGCCCACCCGACAGCCGGCGTCCTGCCCCGGAAACGCGAAATGCCCCGCACCACAACCCCGATAAGGAGTCGTGATGCGAGGCATTCGCAAAATATGTACGGCGGTGACCTACTCTCCCACACCCTGTCGAGTGCAGTACCATCGGCGCTGGAGGGCTTAGCTTCCGGGTTCGGAATGGGACCGGGCG